>NZ_JAGWCS010000019.1:0-45940 GCF_020657705.1 Clostridioides sp. ZZV15-6598
GCCACAAGTATATATTATATTTTGTGGCTTTTTTATATATAAAGATTATAAAGGTTTTAAAGAAAAATATTGTAGGGTTCTATTTGTAAGTAATTTTTATATATTTTTAAATGGATTAATCCTCATATAAATCTCCGCTATTTTCTTTATTAAGAGTTCCATCTAATTCAAGCATTAGAAATTTTGTAAGTTCCTTAACTACAGGTCTGTGTACTGTATTTTTCGGTACAATAATAAATTCTCCTTCCTCAACTTTTGTTAATCCTTCTTGAGTTTCTAATTCAAATTCTCCTTCGATTACATAAAATAGTTCATCTGATTTCTCATGAACATGAAAATCTAAACTTCTATTTGCTACTTGAACAACACTTAGTACATTATTATTGATAATTCCTATTTTTTTATATACATATAGTTGCTCGATATTATTTACTTCTTTAATTATATTAGATTTTGTTAACATTATAAGCCTCCTGTAATTATTGGTTTTATTTGACTTTTAGTATATGTATATGCTAACATTTGTTTAACTATTTGTGAAATAGATTGATTTGATTATATCAATCTTAAATTTAGATAATACTGGAGGTGTGATAAATATGGAGTTAAAACATCTTAAGACCTTTTTAACACTTAGTAAAATCAAAAATTTTACTAAAACTGCTGAGTATCTTAATTATGCACAATCAAATATTACAACTCAGATACAGCAGTTAGAAAAAGAATTAGATGTACGTCTTTTTGAGCGTATAGGAAAAAGTGTTACATTAACTAGAGAAGGAGAAAAATTAATTCCCTATGCAAAAAAAATGATTCTACTTTCATCTGATATTAAAAAAATGTATGAGGACCAAGATAATTCAGGTCGTATTGTTATTGGAGCTTCAGAATCTATTTGTATTTTTAAACTACCTGAAATTATTAAGATATATAAAGAAAAGCATCCTGAGGTTGATCTGTTTTTGAAAACTTTGGATTCATCTGATTTTATTCCATTACTTGCAGACAATACAATTGATATTGCATTTATCCTTGATTCACCTGTTGCTGATAAGTCTGTTGTTTCTGTATTGAAAAATAATGAGCCAATATGTGTTTTATCTGTTCCAGAAAGTAATTTAGCGTTAAAAGAAAATGTGTCTATTCAAGACTTTCAAGATATTCCTTTTATTTTAACAGGGGAGGGCTGTTGTTATCGAAGTCTATTTGAAAAAGAATTATTTGAGTCATCTGTAGTTCCTAAAATAGTTCTTGAAACAGGAAGTATTCAGGTGATTAAACAAACAGTGCTTAGTGGTCTTGGATTGTGTCTTCTCCCAGAGCTTGCAGTAGAGAAAGAATTAAAAAGGCATGAATTAATTAAGATTCCATATCCTATAAACTATAACATTGTTTCTCAACTCATTTATCATAAAGATAAGTGGCTGTCTAAGAATCTTTGTGATTTTATTTCTATTGTTAAACAGATGTACTAGAGTATTTTTTAATTGGTTATGTTACACTAATAGAAGATATAGACTACTTTAAAGCAGTCATAATTGCCTATTTTGGATAAGTTGAAGTTTACTGAATAAAAGTCAGAAATAAATTAGAAATCATTTATTTCCGTATATAATATTGAAAGTAAAAGAAAAAGTGTTAGTGAATATTTAGGGAATATGACAATAAAAAAACTCTTTAGTTTAAACTAAAGAGTTTTAATTTATTGGTGCCGCTGATGGGACTCGAACCCATATGGTTTCCCGTACGATTTTGAGTCGTATGCGTCTGCCAGTTCCGCCACAGCGGCTTATCTTTTAAATCCGAACTACTTGTATATCCTACCAGATTTTCCAAGAATATGCAAGAGGAATATTGAATACAAAATACTCATTAAACAGTCAAAATATCATAAATACTAGCTTTTTCTTATGAAAAAATACAGTTGATTTTGAGTTAATTGCATTTACCAATTCCACCACTCGGTTATGTCATGTTTATTATTATAGCAAAAAAATATATTGTTTGCAACATATTTAATTTTAATATACTATTATTATTATGGGAATATTAAATAACAGCATATTGGTATATAATATATATGTTAGAAAAATAGAGAATCTTTAGGAGTGATATAATTTGGAAAAAAAATTAATTATAATAGATGGAAATTCAATAATAAACAGAGCATTTTATGCTTTGCCAGAAATGAATAATAAAGAAGGCTTAAAAACCAATGCTATATACGGATTTACGACAATGTTGTTTAAAATAATAGATATATATAAACCAACACATATAAGTGTAGCTTTTGATAGAAAAGCACCTACATTTAGACACTTAGAGTATAAAGAGTATAAAGCAGGAAGAAAGGGAATGCCAGATGAATTAGCAGAGCAATTACAGCCACTAAAAGACCTTTTAGATAAGTTTAAAATAAATAGACTAGAAATAGATGGTTATGAAGCAGATGATATTATAGGAACTGTGTCTAAAAAAGCAGAGGATAATGGATATAAAGTATACATAGTAACTGGAGATAAAGATGCCATTCAACTTGCTTCAGATAAGACGACTACTCTTATAACAAAAAAAGGTGTAGGAGAAGTTGAAGAGTATGACTTTAACTCTGTAATTGAAAAATATGAAATGACTCCAACTCAGTTTATTGACTTAAAAGGGCTTATGGGAGATAAGTCAGACAACATACCAGGAGTACCTGGAATAGGAGAAAAAACAGGAATAAAACTTATAAAAGAGTTTTCTAGCATAGAGAATTTAATAGAAAATACGGATAAACTTAAAGGAAGCGTAAAAAAGAAGATAGAAGAAAATAAAGAAATAGCTATTCAAAGCAAAAGACTTGCAACAATTATAAGGGATGTACCAATAGAAGTAAATTTAGATAGTATGATTTTTGGCGATTATGATAAAGACGAACTTTTAGATAAGTTTAGATATTTTGGATTTACAAGTCTTTTATCAAGATTAGTTGATTTGGTTGACTCAGATGATACTGAACAAGTAGAAGAAAAAATAGAAATATTAAAATTAAAAGATATAGATAAGTTTATAGATGAAGTAAATAAAAAAGGACAAGTTATTTTAAAAACTGTTAGAGGACAAGGTAATATACTTGAAAAAAATATAATATATATCTTTATAAGTGTAGATGGAGAAAAAATATATTATATAGATTCGGATGAAGTGACAAAATTAGATGGTATACTTTCAAATAAAGAAATTAAGAAATTTGGATATAATTTAAAGGATGATTATATATCTTTAAAGCCATATAATATAAACTTGGAAAATATAAATTTTGATATAACAATAGCTGAGTATTTAATAGATTCTACTTCATCTACCTCATATGACTGTAGTGCTATAGCTATGAAATACTTATCAAAAAAAGTTAAATCAAAAGAAGAATTACTAGGTAAAGGTGTTAAATCTAAGAACTACGAAGATTTAGAATTTGAAGATTTGGCTGAGTATATGGGGCAAATAATATGCACAGTTAAAGAAACAATTCCTATGATGGAAAGAAGTTTAATCGATATGAGTATGGATGGCCTTTTTTATCATGTAGAGATGCCTTTAGTGGAAGTTTTAGGACATATGGAGTATGAAGGTATAAAAGTAGATAAGAGTATATTGGATGACCTAAGTATTGAGTTTAAAGAAATAATTTCTACACTAGAAAAGGAAATCTATGAATTATCAGGAGAGCCATTTAATATAAATTCACCAAAACAATTAGGTGTTATATTGTTTGAAAAATTAGAACTTCCAATAATCAAAAAAACCAAGACTGGATACTCAACTAATGCAGATGTCTTAGAAAAATTAAGGGATAAACATCCAATAATCGATAAAATAACTGAATATAGACAAATAGTAAAGCTGAACTCTACTTATGTTGAAGGTCTTCTAAACATAATAAATCCAGAAAGTAATAGAATTCATTCATCATTTAATCAAACTATAACAACTACTGGAAGGATTTCATCTACAGAACCAAATCTTCAAAATATACCTATAAAAATGGAAATGGGTAGAAAAATAAGAAAGGTGTTTATTGCAGATGAAAATTGTAAGCTAGTTGATGCCGATTATTCACAAGTAGAACTTAGAGTTCTAGCACACATGAGTCAAGATGAAAATATGATAGAAGCATTTAAACATAATGAAGATATTCATACTAAAACAGCTTCACAAGTTTTCAATGTTTCTATGGAAGATGTAACTAGTGAATTAAGAGGTGCAGCTAAGGCAGTAAACTTTGGTATTATATATGGTAAAAGTGATTTTGGATTGGCTGATGATTTAAATATACCTGTGCCAAAAGCAAAAGAGTATATAGAAAGTTATTTTGCTAAATATCATAAGATAAAAGAGTTTATGGACACTACAGTAGAAAAGGCTAGTGAAGATGGTTATGCTGTGACTATCTTAAACAGAAGGAGATATATACCAGAAATAAAGTCTAGCAATTTTATGGAGCGAAATAGAGGAAAGAGATTTGCAATGAATGCACCAATACAAGGAAGTGCAGCAGATATAATAAAGATTGCTATGATAAATGTTCACAAAAAGTTAGAAGAAAATAATTTGAAATCAAAACTTATACTACAAGTTCATGATGAATTGATAGTTGAAGCAATTGACGATGAAATAGATATAGTTAAAAAGATTGTAAAAGATGAAATGGAAAATGCTGTAAATATGGATGTTCACTTAGATGTAGATTTAAATGTTGGTAGTTCTTGGTATGAGACAAAGTAGGTGATTTTATGTTGATATTAGGACTTACAGGAGGAATAGGCTGTGGAAAAAGCAGCCTATCAAATATATTTAGAAAAATTAACATTACTATAGTGGATGCAGATATTATATCTAGACAAATATTTGATGATAAATTGTTATTAGAAAAAGTATTTAAACATTTTGGTCGAAATATAAAAAAGGATGATGGAACTTTAGATAGAAAAGCTCTTGGGAAAATAGTTTTTAATGACGAAGAAAAACTTAATGAGTTAAATAATTTGACACATCCAATAATAAGAGAAAAAATAATAAGTGATATAGAAGAAGCCAGAAAAAAAGGCGAAAAGATAGTAATATTAGATGCAGCAATATTAGTAGAAAGTGGATTTTTGGAAATAGTAGATAAGCTATTAGTGGTTACTTGTAAACAAGAAGTACAAATTAGCCGAATACAAAAGAGAGATAATTGTAGTAAACAAGAAGCACTCAGCAGAATAAATTCACAAATGAGTCAGGAAGAAAAATCCAAATATGGTGATTATATAATAGATAATTCGGGAACAATAACTGAATTGGAGAATAAAGTATACAAATTTATTGAATACATGAAGGAGAATTGGCGTGAATAATAAGAAAGTATTGATTCTATCTATTTTTATAATCTTATTTGGGGCACTATTAATGGAAAGCAAAATAATACATAAGTTTTTGTATCCTAAAAAATACTCAGAGTATGTAGAAAAATATTCTAAAGAATTTAATTTAGATGAAAATATAGTTTACAGTGTCATAAAAGCAGAAAGTAAGTTTAATAGCTCTGCTATTTCAAAAAAAGAGGCAAAAGGGTTAATGCAAATACTAGACATAACTAGAGATTGGGGAGCGGAAGAACTGAATCTAGAAAATATCGATATTTTTGACCCAGAAACTAACATAAGAATTGGTTGTTGGTATTTAAATAAATTATATAAAGAATTTGGTTCATTGGATTTAGTAATAGCTGCATATAATGGTGGTTCAGGTAATGTAAAGAAATGGTTAGAAAATAACGAATATAGTAAAGATGGAAAGAATCTACATGATATACCCTTTGAACAAACTTCAAAGTATGTAGAAAAAGTAAAAAATAATTATAAAAATTATAATAAGATATATGGCGAGAAGGGGAAAAACTAATGAAGAAAATAAAAGTCTTAACAGTAATTTTAGCTATAACTCTTATGATAGTTGGTTGTAGTAATACAAAAACAAAACAAAGTAGTAGTGAATCAAGTATTAAAAGTCAAAGTTCTATAGATGCCAAGTATATAAACTTGACTATGGTAAATCCAAAAACTATAAATCCTATAACAAATACTGATCAGTCTGTTGGTTATATAATGAACTTGCTTTATGATGGTTTGTTTACAATAGATGAAAACTATAATGTAACTCCTCAATTAGTGAAGGAGTACAATATAGCTCAAGATGGAATGAGTATAGATATAAAGTTAAAAGATGCAAAATGGCATGATGGAAAAGAAGTTACTTCAAATGATGTAAATTATACAATTGGTTTAATTCAAAAAAGTGCAGAAAGTCCATACAATGAATTTACAAAAAATATAGCTTCTGTAAATATTAAATCAGATAAAGATTTTACAATAAAATTTAAAGCTAAGTATGCCTTTTCTATTGATAGTTTAATCTTTCCAATAGTATCTCAAAATCATTTAGATTCAAAAGATGTAAATGACAAAAATAATAATATGATAGGAAATGGGAAATATAAAATAGAATCATATACAGAAAGAGAAGGAATGATTTTATCTGTAAATAAGGATTACTATGAAGAAGTTCCTAAAGCTATGAAAAATGTAAAAGTAGGAATGGTTCCTAATGAAGATGCTAGAACATCTATGGTTATGGCTCTTGACAGTGATATAACAAATGTTACACTGAATGATTTGAGCAAATTTCAAGAAAAAGAGTTTAATATAACAAAATATCAAGGTAGAGATTATGAATGTGTATTATTTAATTATAATAATTCTTTTTTTAAGGATGTCAATTTTAGAAAAGCAATTGCACATTCTATAAATAAAAGCAGAATTATTAGTGAAGGTTATATGGATGATGCAACTCCTGTTAATTTTCCGCTTAACTCAAAATCAAAATATTACAGCAATGATGTGAAAGATTTAGAGTACAATAAAGATAAAGCAATTGAGTATCTTAATAAAGTAGAATATGCAAATATAAATGCAGTAAATCCAAAAAATGATAAGGTAGATAAAAAACAAAAAAAAGCAACTAAAAAAAATACAAAAAAACTTACTGCTGAAGAACAAAAAAAGGCTGAACAAGCAGAAGCTGATAGAGCAAAAAAAGAAGCTGAAGATAAAAAGAATAAAGAAAAAGAGGAAGTAAAGAAAAGACTTTCTGAAATGAATTTAAAAATAATAGTAAATAAAGATAATAGTGAGAGAATAAAAACATCACATATAATAAGTGAAAACCTAAAAGCTATAGGAATAAATAATACAATAAATCAGTTATCAGATAAAGAAATGGAAAGTGCTCTTAATTCTAAAAATTACGATTTAGCATTAGTGGGATGGAAACTATCAAATGTACCAGATGTAAGTAGTATAATAGCAAGTAGCGGATATACTGATGATAAGTTAAATGGATACATGTCTGCACTTACAAGTTCTGCATCTGAAATTGAAACAAAGAAAGCCTATAAAGATGTACAGACATATGTTAAGGATAATGCAACATTTATAAGTTTAGCTATTAGAAACAACTATATTGTAAGCAATAGTAGACTAAAAGGAAAAATTACTCCAAATGAATTTGATGTATATGAGGGAATCTCTAACTTAGATATAAGCTCAAATGAATCAAAATAAATTAAATGATTAATTTATATTTAAAAAATTTAAACTGTATGATAAAATACCCTTATAGGGTATAAGGAGGTAATTGATATGAAAAAGAAACTATTAGTAGAAGGTATGAGTTGTGGACACTGTGTAAATCATCTTAAAACTGCATTAACAGAAGATATAGATGGTGTTGAAGTTTTAGATGTAGATTTAGAAAATAAATGTGCATCTGTAGATATGAAAGATGATGTATCAGTTGATAAATTAAAAGAAGTAATAGCAGAGTTAGGTTTTGAATTAAAAGGAATTGAATAAAAAATAATAAAATAAAAAAAGACCTCTATTGGGGGAGTAATAGAGGTCTAAAAATGGGGGAGATTGAGTATGTTTGATTTTACATTACTATTATCTCCCCTTTTAAATTAATATATACATAAAAAGTAAAAGATTTAGAGAAAGATTCACATTTCTTAAACTTTTTGAATATACTATAAATAGCTAAGGGAGGGAGTATCATGGAGTCTAGAGGATATAAAGAAGATTTAAAAAAAATGATACTTGATATGGCCCACAAAGAACTTGAAAGTTATGTATCACAAAAAGGAGCAAAAAAATACTTTGAAGGTAATTTGGATAAAGTTATTAATAATAATATAAAAAAATTCAATCAAAGTATTGGTCTTAATAGAGTATATTTAAAAATGTTAAAAAAGTGTGCATATCAAGAAAGTGTAACTTCGATATCAAGAACTATCAAAAAAGAAACATTATTTAAATCAAAAAAAGAGCTATTTGCTTTTTCAGAGTACTTAAAGCTTAATGTTAATAAGCGACTTTCATATAATCAGATTTTAAGAAAAATATCAAGGTATATATACTATAATAGAAGTTCATATGCTCAAAAATACGTCACTTTCAAAAGAGGAGATGAAGAATATCTTTTAGAACCTGAGAAAATAAAAGATGAATTGATATCAAGCTATAGGTCAAAAACTAGGGAAGATATGAAATCAATAGCAAAACTTTTAGATATAGGAATAGAGGACGATTATAGTGCTGAAGATATTAGAAAAAAAGTAATAAACTATATTATAAAAGAAAAAATTAAAAATTAAATATAAAAATTTTAAAAAATAAGTTCTATTATTTTACACATCAAGATAACTTGAGTACAATTTTTTTATGTGTTTAATAGAACTTATTCTTTTTTTGACATATTCTTTTAAATAATTTAATGCTACTTAGGTATTACACAGCATTATTCAAATTTTTAACTTAATTTGATTTAAATAAAGCTATAATAATGATATAATATAAAAAAAGTAAAAATTGGAGAGTGATTTCAAAATGAAGTTTAGTTTTTGCCATAATAATTTTAATGTTACTGACTTAGAAAAAAGTTTGAATTTTTATGATAAAGCTTTAGGTCTAAAAGAAGTAAAGCGTAAAGAAGCAGAAGATGGAAGTTTTATACTAGTTTATTTAGGAGATGGGATTACTAGCCATACATTAGAGTTAACTTGGCTTAGAGATTGGGATAGACCATATAATTTAGGGGATAATGAGTTCCATTTGGCTTTAGAGGTTGAAGAGTTTGATGAGGCAAAAAAACTTCATAAAGACTTAGACTGTATATGTTTTGAAAATGAGGGTATGGGAATTTATTTTATAGCGGACCCAGATAATTATTGGATTGAAATACTTCCTAAGAATCATTAATTTTAAGAATATAATTATAATTTCTTTACAATTAATAATAGAATAAGTTATCATTAAAATATAGTTATTAAAAATGGATAATAGTGGTATGACTTTATGATTATAAAAATATGTTGGGGGGAGTGATAGTAGTGAAGAAAGCTATAACGGCTTTAGGGATTGGAGCAGTAGCAGTATCTGTTAGTTCTATACATGCAAGTGCCCTTGAAAAGGGAGTTGTGACAGCTAGTGCTTTAAATATAAGAAGCGGGCCAAGTGCTGATTGTGACAAAGTAGCAAAGTTATATAAGGGAAAAACTGTAGAAATTTTAGAAAAATCTAATGGTTGGTATAAAGTAAGAGTATCAAGTTCTGTTGTTGGCTGGGGAAGTGCAAAATACATATCAACGAGTGGTTCATCTGGAAGTACTTCAAACCAAAATAATTCAACATCAAGTGGAACAGCTATTGGTGGGAATGGAAAAGTAAATGTCAGTTCTAGATTAAATATAAGAAGTGGAGCAGGTACAAACTATTCATTAGTTGGCAAAGCAAATAATGGAGATGTAGTAAAGCTATTAGAACAAAGCAATGGATGGTATAAAATAAAACTATCAAATGGAGTTACTGGATGGGCTAGTAGTCAGTATATCTCAAAAACATCAGAAGATGTTGGAACAAATAATTCTAATTCAAGTAATACTAATAACAATAATAATAATAACAATACTGATAAAAATCAATCTAGTGAAGTATCACTTGAAGGCAAGAGAGGGAAAGTAACATCTACTGTAAGTTTAAATGTAAGAAGCGGTCCTGGGACAAGCTATTCTGTAATTGGAAAATTAAATGGTGGAGATGTTGTTGAACTAAAAGCTAAAAGTAATGGATGGTATAAAGTAAAATTATCAAATGGGACAACTGGATGGGTAAGTTCTAGTTATATTTCTGAGACTAATGAAGGATTAAAAGAAAACTCTAGTTCATCATCTAATGGTAATTCCCAATCTAATAGTAATTCAAATTCTTCATCTATTGGAAATTCAGATAAATCGACTGTAAATGGTTCAAAAGTAGTAGACTTTGCATATACTCTTATTGGAATACCTTATCAATGGGGAGCATCAGGTCCAGATAAGTTTGATTGTTCTGGATTTACACAGTATGTTTTTAAACACTCAGTTGGACTTTCTATACCAAGAGTTTCTAGAGAGCAAGCTCAATATGGAAGTGCAGTTTCTATGGGTAACTATGCACCAGGAGATTTAGTTTACTTTGATACTGATGGAGATGGAACAACGAACCATGTAGGTATATATGTAGGCAATAGTAAGTTTATACATTGTAGTGGAACTCAAACTAATCCTAACAAGGTTAAAGTGGACAATTTGACTACTTCATATTGGTCTAAAGCATTACTTGGAGCAAGAAGATTTGCTTAGTAGATATAATTTTTATTAAAAAATTAAAATAAATAAGATTTCTATTCATAAATTGAGTCTCTTAAAAATATACTTTATTAATAATATAATTTTGGGAGGGGACAAACTAATGAATAGAAGAAAGACGATATACAGAGGATTTAATAATAATAGACATAAGATAGATGTGCGTAAGTATATAATAACTATTGCTTGTTTATGTTTAATTGGCTATTATTCTTATACAAAAATAAAAGATAGCAAGATGTTAGAGTATATATCAGCTAAAATACCATTTCTAAATAGTTCATCAGATATAACTTATAAAGATATATCTGATGAATTAAATGCCATAAAAAATGGAAAAAAATCTAAATCGCAAACCAATTCAAATGATAATCAAAATAATAATTCAGAAAAAGCAGTAAATAATACCAAGGAACCAGAAGAAGTAAAATTAGCTACTATTGAAGGATGGGATATATATACTATTCAAGTTGCTGCAATAGATAATGATGATGATTTGAAAAAAATACAAACATCATTAGTTAGTAGTGATATACCTTTTTCAGTTATGGAGAAAGATGGAGTAAAAAAAATACAAACATACTCCTCTTTTGATGAAAATGAAGTTAGAAAACATATGGGTTCTATAAGAAAAGTATTTCCAGATGCGTTTTTATCTCATTTAGATGCACCTATGCTATCTTTAGAATATACAAGCAATTATGCTTATATAGATAGTATATCCAAAGAATTAAATAAATTAATAACAAACTTTAAAGAAGAATCAAGTTTTTGGTCGAATGATGAAAATAATGTAGATATGGGAAAATATAATACTATTTTGACAAATAGAAAGGCAATATCACAAAATATATCAAAAGAAGCTGAAAAGATTGATTATTCTGAAATGCGTTTATTTAAAGATAATTTAATTGGCTATGTAAACAACATAAACGAAAAAATTGATACTGCCTCAAAAGCAGCAAATGAAGAAAAATATAGTGTAAGCAAAAGTCTACTTTTATCATCTATGCAAGAGTATTCTTTGTTCATAAATTCCATAAAATAAAATACAGAAAATTTAGACTTTAGAAAGCTATAGGAAAAGGATTGTTTAATAAGACAATCCTTTTCCTCGTTTTAACTTAATAAAGAGGCCTTGATTTATAAAATAAATTATAAAAATAGGGATATTTTTTTAACAATTGTTAAGATTTTTTAATATATATAGTATACTTATAGAAGGCAGAAAAAATGTTTTTTTATAGATAAGGGGGTAAAACAATGAAACTCTTAACTTTTAAGGGAGGGATACATCCTTCATATAGAAAAGAGTACTCTAACACAAAGGCACTTGAAAAAGCTCAAGCACCAAAGATAGTTTACATTCCTCTTCAACAACATATAGGGGCACCAGCTAAACCTATTGTTGAAGTTGGCGATGAAGTAAAGTTTGGGCAAAAAATAGGTGAACAGCAAGGTTTCGTTTCATGTAACGTTCATTCTTCAGTATCAGGTAAAGTTATTGCTATTGAACAACATGAAGTACCAGGCGGTTCAGCTCAATGTGTAGTTATCGAAAATGACTTTAAGGAAGAATTACATGAAAGTGTTCAACCAAAAGGTCAGTTAGAGGATTTGAGCAAAGAAGACATAGTAGGTATCATAAAAGAGGCAGGAATAGTAGGTATGGGTGGAGCTACATTCCCTAACCACGTAAAAGTATCTCCTCCACCAGACAGTAAAGCAGAAGTAGTTATATTAAATGGGGCAGAATGTGAACCATATTTAACTGCAGACCACAGATTAATGGTGGAAAATCCAGAAGATGTTGTATTTGGTTTAAGAGCATTAATGAAAGTATTAGATGTTAAAAAAGGATTTATAGGAATTGAAACAAATAAACCGGATGCTATAGAAGCGATTCAAAATGTAGCTAAGGATTATAGTGAAATTGAAGTTGTTGGCCTTCAAGTGAAATACCCACAAGGAGCAGAAAAACAACTTATTTATGCGTGTACAGGTAAGGAAGTTCCATCAGGCGGATTGCCAATAGCAGCAGGTGCAGTTGTTGACAACGTTGCCACAGCAGCTCAGATAGCTAAATCTATTAAAACAGGAATGCCTTTGGTAGAAAGAATTACTACAATAACAGGTAGTTGTATCAAAGAGCCTAAAAACCTAATAACAAAAGTTGGTACATTAGTTTCAGAAATAATAGACCAATGTGGTGGTTTTAAAGAAGGTAAAAAAGTTGGTAAAGTTATAATGGGTGGACCTATGATGGGTATGACTCAATATACTACTGAAATAGCAACTAATAAAGGTTCTTCAGGAATTTTATGTTTAGATGAAGAAGAATCACGTACACCAGATGTTCAAAACTGTTTAAGATGTGGAAGATGTACAGATGTATGTCCATCATTCTTACAACCACTTTTCATAAGCGCATATTCTTTGAAGGATGATTATGACACAGCTGAATATCATAGAGCTATGGATTGTATAGAATGTGGGTCTTGTTCATTTATTTGTCCAGCAAGAAGACCATTACTTCAATCTATAAGATCAGCAAAAAGAGAAATAGGAGCAAAGAGAAGAAAGCAAGCTGCTCAGAAATAAAGAAAGTTAAGGGGGAAAAACGATGGAAAATAAGTTGATAGTATCATCTTCTCCTCATGTGAGAAGTAATGAAGATACTTCATATATAATGAAACAAGTTATTATAGCACTCCTTCCAGCAGCAGTAGCAGGAGTATACTTCTTTAGACTTAATGCATTGAGTGCTATGTTTTTTTGTATACTTGGTACAGTAGGTACTGAATTTTTATATCAAAAACTTATGAAGCATAAAAGTACTATAGGAGATTTTTCAGCTGTTGTAACAGGATTATTATTAGCATTTAACGTACCAGCATCACTTCCTTGGTGGATGTGTCTAGTAGGAGGAATATTTGCAATATTAGTAGTTAAAATGGTATTTGGTGGAATTGGATGTAACTTTGTCAATCCAGCACTTGCTGCAAGAGCATTTTTATTAGCATCATTTCCAGTAGCAATGACTGCTTGGACTCAACCAGGCGTTAACTGGATAGGTAAAAATTTAGATGCAGTTACTACAGCAACACCATTAAGCTTTTTAAAAAATGGAGCAGCAGGGTTAGCCGACCTTTCTAGTAATGGAATCAGCCTTGCTGATATGATGATTGGTAATATTGGTGGATGTATAGGTGAAACATCAGCAATATTATTGTTATTAGGTGGAGTATACCTAATGTATAAAGGCATAATAAATTATGTTATCCCAGTATTTTACATAGCAACTGTATTTATATTAACTTTCCTTTTAGGTGGCTTTAATATAAATTTTGCAATATATCAACTGTTTGCTGGAGGACTTATGTTAGGTGGATTCTTCATGCTTACGGATTATACAACTTCGCCTATGACTAAAAAAGGTCAAATCATATATGCTGTATTAGCAGGTCTTATAACAACTGTTATAAGAATGTATGGTGGGTATCCAGAAGGTGTATCTTACTCAATACTACTAGTAAACTGTCTTGCACCACTTATAGATAAGTTTGTTAGAAACAGAGTGTTTGGGGAGGTGGCTAAATAATGAATAGTATGGTAAGACTAGGTGGAACTTTACTTGCTATAAGTGCAATAGCCTCATTAGCACTTGGAGCTACAAATAAAGTTACAGCTCCAGTAATAGAACAAAGAAATATACAGGCAAACAATGAACTTAGAAAAGCAGTACTTCCAGAAGCAAAAGAGTTTAAAGAAATGAAGGAAAGTACTTATAAAGACCTTGGAGATGGCCTTATAGTTGAGGTATATGAAGGACTAGATGGTTCAGAGGTAGTAGGATATACTTTAAAAGCTAAACCAAGTGGATATGGTGGAGAAATTGAAGTTATGGTAGGTATATCATCTGATGGCCAAGTTACAGGTGTTGATATTGGTAATATGACAGAAACAGCAGGACTTGGAGCAAAAGCTAAGGATGATGCATTTAAAGGTCAATACAAAGGTAAAGCTGCTGAGACTCTTGAAGTAGCAAAAGGAAGCACAACAGCAGAGAATCAAATATTAGCAATATCAGGTGCAACTATTACATCTACAGCAGTTACTACAGGAGTAAATGCTGCAATAGATGTATTCAATAGTGCTCTTAATAAATAAGGAGGGTTAATTATGAATTTAGCTAAAGTATTTAAAAATGGGCTAATAGATGAGAACCCAACATTTGTGCAAGTTATAGGTATGTGTCCAACACTAGCCGTTACAACTTCAGCAATAAATGGAATCGGTATGGGTCTTTCAACAGCAGCAGTTTTAATATGTGCAAATTTAGTTATATCATTACTAAGAAAAATCACACCAGATAAGATAAGAATACCTATATTTGTAGTAATTATAGCTACATTTGTTACAATAGTAGGAATGGTTTTAAAAGCATATGTTCCTGCTCTTGACAAGGCTCTTGGTATATATATACCATTAATAGTTGTTAACTGTTTAATACTAGCTCGTGCAGAAAGTTTTGCTTTTAAAACTGGTCCACTAGCTTCAATTGTTGATGGTGTAGGTCAAGGTCTTGGATTTACTGTTGCTCTTACAGTAATAGGTGCAGTAAGAGAATTACTTGGAAATGGTAGTTTATTTGGAATGACACTATTTGGAGCATCTTTCCAACCAGTATTAATATTTATATTACCACCAGGTGCATTCTTAACATTAGGATTCTTATTTGCAGGATTTAATAAATTAAGAAGTAAAAAAGCGTAGTGGAGGTGTAATAAATGAATTTAATACTTTTATTTTTAAGTATCGTTCTTGTTAATAACGTTATAACATCTCAGTTCTTGGGTATATGTCCTTTCTTAGGAGTTTCTAAGAAAGTTGATACAGCAGTAGGGATGGGAGTTGCAGTTACATTCGTTCTAACTCTAGCTTCAATTATAACTTATTTTATACAAATTTTATTAGTAAAGACTGGAACTGAATTTTTACAAACAATAGCTTTTATATTGGTTATAGCTTCAATAGTTCAGTTCGTTGAAATGGTAATTCAAAAGATGAGTCCATCTTTATATCAAGCATTAGGAGTTTATTTACCTCTTATAACTACAAACTGTGCAGTTCTTGGTATAGCTCTAGTTAATGTTCAAAAAAGTTATAACTTAGTAGAAACAATAATAAACGGATTTGGAGCAGGAGCTGGATTTACTTTAGCAATAGTAATATTCGCAGGTATAAGAGAAAGACTAGAATTAGCTGATATACCAGAAGCATTTAAAGGTTTCCCTATAACACTTATATCAGCAAGTTTAATGTCAATAGCTTTCTTAGGATTTACAGGACTTATAAAGCTATAAAAAAGAGGGGTGAAAATAGTGATACTTACAGCTGTATTAGTTTTAGGAGTTATGGGCTTAATCTTCGGGATAGTATTAGATTTTGCATCTAAAAAGTTTGCTGTAGAAGTAGACGAAAGAGTGGAAGCTATACTAGGAGTACTTCCAGGTGCTAACTGTGGTGGTTGTGGATTCCCAGGTTGTGGAGGTCTTGCAAGTGCGATAGTTGAAGGAAAAGCACCAGTTAATGGTTGCCCTGTAGGTGGAGCAGATGTTGGTGCAAAAGTTGGAGAAATAATGGGCGTAAGTGCTGAAGCAGGTGAAAAACAAGTAGCAAAAGTTATTTGTAAAGGAACTTGTTCAAGTGCAAAAGATAAATATGAGTATGAAGGAATATCTGATTGTAGAGCAGCAAATGTTTTAAATTCAGGAGCTAAAATGTGTAAGTTTGGATGTTTAGGTCTTGGAACATGTAAGACTGTTTGTAAATTTGATGCTATTTCTATAGTTGATGGAGTAGCAGTAATAGATGAAGAAAAATGTGTTAACTGTGGAAAATGTAAAGAAGCATGCCCTAAGGGTATAATAATTACAAAACCAGAAAGCCAATCAATAGTTGTAGAATGTAATAGCAAAGAGTTTGGTAAAGCTGTTAAAGAAAAATGTACTGCTGGATGTATTGGTTGTGGAATGTGTGTAAAAGCTTGTCAATTTGACGCAATAATATTTGAAAATAAAATAGCTAAAATAGACCCTAGTAAGTGTGTAGGTTGTATGCAATGTGTAGAAAAATGCCCTACAAAAGTAATATCAGGTGATATAGCTAAGAGAAAGAAAGTTACTATTGATCAAGAACTTTGTGTGGGTTGTACAGTGTGCAAAAAACAATGTAAGTTTGATGCAATAGAAGGTGAATTAAAAGAAAAACATAAGGTAGATGCAGACAAATGTGTAGGATGCCATTTATGTATGGAAAAATGTCCAAAGAAAGCTATTAAAATTTTGTAATATGGACAAAATAGAGATATGGAATAATTTCCATATCTCTAATGAGTACATAAAACAGAGGTATGGAATAATTTCCATACCTCTATTTTATGTATATTTATTTTATTGGTAATAAATATAACAATAGTGTAACAAAAAAGGTTCGACATTTCTGTTGAATTTTTTACAATATAGTGATAGACTAAATAGGTACAAATTACGTACAAATGAGGTGAATAAATGAATATAATCTTGGCATCAGCCTCTCCAAGAAGGAAAGAAATTCTAGAGAATACAAATGTAAGATTTGATATAATTAAAAGTGAAATTGATGAGATTATATTGGAAGGTGAAGCACCAAAACATTTAGTTATGAGGTTAGCTTTTGAAAAAAGTATGTTTGTAGCATCTAAACATAAGGAAGATGTCGTTATTGGAGCTGATACTGTTGTTGTTTTAGATAATGCTATTTTAGGAAAGCCTAAAGATGAGTCTTGTGCAAGAGACATGCTAAGGAGACTATCTGGAAGAGAGCATCAAGTCATAACAGGTATTAGCTTAATAAACTTGTGCAAAGATAAAAAAATAATTGACTATGTAATCAGCAATGTAAAATTTAAAACGTTATCAGAAAAAGATATTGAGGATTATCTGAAAACTAAAGAGTCATTTGACAAAGCAGGAGCTTATGGAATACAAGGATATGGAGCTTTGCTAGTTGAAGAAATTAGAGGAGATTATTTTAATATAGTTGGACTTCCGATTTCAAGGTTAGGTGACTTGTTAAAGGAACATTTTAATATAAATCTTTTTTATGGAGTGTGATTTATCTGAAAAAGTCATTTAATTCAACCATTAAGGTAAAAGAAATGGCACTAGAGGAAAGACCCAGAGAAAAGATGCTTGCTGAAGGAGTAAAAAGCTTATCAAATGCTGAATTGTTGGCTATACTTTTAAGAACTGGTAACAAACATAAAAACGCCATCGAGCTAGCCAACTATATAATAAATAGAGATATTCAGGGTATTAGACATTTAGAAGAAATGACAATAGAGGAGCTGTGTAATATAGATGGAATTGGATTGTCAAAATCAGCCCAAATTAAAGCAGCTTTAGAACTAGGTTTTAGAGTAGCTAGTTTTAAGCCTATGAAGTATAAAATAAAAAATCCTTGGGATATACATAAATATTATATGAATAGTCTGAGGTATTTGAAAAAAGAGGTTTTTAAGGCAGTTCTTTTAAATACAAAAAATGAAATAATAGCTGATGTAGATGTATCTGTAGGGACTTTAAACTCATCATTAGTCCATCCCAGAGAAGTTTTTAAAGAAGCTATAAAGAGAAGTGCAAGTAAAATAATAGTGATGCATAATCACCCCTCAGGAAGTGTAGAACCATCAAAGGAAGATAAAAATATCACATCAAGACTTATTAAATGTGGAGAAATAATTGGAATTGAAATAATTGACCATATAATAATCGGAGATGGATTATACTTTAGCTTTAAAGAAAATATGATAATTTGACTTTATATGTGATAAAATAGTAGGAGAATGTTTTAAACATGATTCTTAATTAGTAGGAAGGAGTAAAATCATGGCTAAGGAAAAAAAGAAGGAAAAAAGAGGTTTTTTTAGTTTTAACAAGATGACAAAGGATATGGGAATAGATTTAGGGACTGCAAATACATTAGTTTACATAAAAGGACAAGGTATTGTTGTTAGAGAACCCTCAGTTGTTGCAATAAGAGATGACAGTAAAGAAGTTTTAGCAGTAGGTGAAGAAGCTAAAAAAATGATAGGTAGAACACCAGGAAATATAGTGGCTATAAGACCAATGAAAGATGGAGTAATAGCTGACTTTGATATAACTCAATCAATGATTAGTTACTTTATACAAAAAGCAGCTGACAAAAAAGGTGTTGTAAGTCCAAGAATAGCTATCTGTGTTCCTTTTGGAGTTACAGAAGTTGAAAAGAGAGCTATAGAAGAGGCTGCAAGACAAGCTGGTGCTAAAGATGCATTCCTTATAGAAGAACCAATGGCAGCGGCTATAGGAGCTGGATTAAAGGTTGAAGAACCAGAAGGTAATATGGTAGTTGATATCGGTGGAGGTACTTCAGAAATAGCTGTAATATCTCTAGGAGGAATTGTTACTGCTAAATCTATAAGAATTGGTGGAGACGAATTTGATGAGTCTATAGTTGCCTATGTAAAAAAAGAATATAATCTTATGATAGGTGAAAGAACTGCTGAAAATGTTAAGATTAGCATAGGTTCTACATTTAAAGATGATGAAGAAATAAATATGCAAATAAGAGGTAGAGATTTAATATCAGGGTTACCTAAAACAATAGAAATATGTTCTACAGAAGTTAGAGAAGCATTAAAAGAGCCTGTGAGTTCAATAGTAGATGCTATAAAATCTACATTAGAAAAGACTCCACCAGAATTAGCATCAGATATAATGGAAAACGGAATAATGCTAACAGGAGGGGGAGCTTTACTTAGAGGTCTTGATAAACTTATTACACAAGAGACAGGAATGTCTGTTCAAATAGCAGAAGCTCCTCTTGATTGTGTTGCACTTGGAACAGGAAAATCTGTTGAAGACCAAGAAATTTTTGAAAAAGTATTAATGATGAATGCTAAAAATTAGAAGTTGGTGATGGCCTTGAGATTTGACAAGAATAAAAATGAGAAAAAAAGGATTAATGTTAAAGTGATAGCAACGGGCGTAGTTGCTATCACTTTAATTGGAATTGTGGGTATATCAATTGGTAAGTTTTCAAATGGAAGCCCAGTAAATTTAGGAATGGCATCAGATGCTATTACAAGTGTAGGAAAAGGAGTAAATGATGGATTTTCATTTATAAAAAATGGTTTTAAAGATATCTTAAATTATAAAGATAACTCTGAGAAGGCAAAAAAATTAGAATCAGAAAATGAAAAACTTAAAAAAGATGTTATAGCCTTGAATACCAAATTAGATAAGACAGAATCATTAGAAGACTTAAAGAAGACACTTAACTTTGTAGAAGAAAAATATAAAGCAACAAGTATCTCTACAAGTGTTGTAGGTAAAAATGATGGGAATTGGTATGAGAGTTTTATAATAGGTGCAGGAAAAAATTCAGGTGTAAAAAAAGAAAGTATAGTTATGAATGGCAGTGGTCTAGTTGGTATAGTTTATGAAGTTTCTAACGATTATAGTAAGGCAATTTCGCTATTAGATTCTAAAGCATCTGTAAGTTTTAAATTATCAAAAAATGCTAGTGCTAAAGGCGCAATTACTCAAAATACTACTTTAGACAATAAGAATAGTTATAATAGTAAAGGCTATTTACAAGGTTATATGTTTGACTCATCATATAATGTAATTCAAGGAGATATAATAACAACATCTGGTCTTGGATTTTTCCCAGAAGGAATACCAATTGGTGAGGTTGAAAAGGTAATTGATGATAAAGATAAATCACTAAAATATGTAGTTGTAAAACCTTATGTTGATTTTAAGAATATAGATGACGTTGTAGTCATAGAACCAAGAAATATAGGATAAAGGGGATAAAAAACAATGAAAAAAGTTTTACTTTGTCTATTGGGTATTGTGGTTATGACTATAGAAAATAGTATAACAAATTATATAAATATTTTTGGTATAAGCTTTAATTTAGTTCTTATATATGTGACTATAATTTCTCTTTATTTAGATGAATTAGAGGGTGGAATTATAGCAGCTATAATAGGGCTTATTAAAGACATAACCGTTGGTGGAATTCTTGGTGTAAATGCATTAGTTTTGTTTGTTATTGCATATGCGATTGGACACATGAGGGATCAACTATATAAAGGTAGCTATATTATTACTTTCGTTTTGGTTTTAATAGGAAGTTTAATTGATTCAATTGTCAATATAGGTACATCTAGTATAATCTATCAAAGCTATAGCATATCAACACTTTTAGTAAAAGGTCTACTAGTAGCACCAATAGTGAATAGTTTAATTGGTTTAATAATATATCGCTTGTCTAAAAGAGCAGTTTTAAAACTTAAAGAAGATTAGTTGGTGATTTCATGGAAGAAAATAAACAAGTTGATAGATTTAAAATAATGAAAATAGTCATAAGCGTGATATTTTTAGCTATTTTAGTAAAAATAGTCTACATGACTACATTTAAATATGAATACTACAATGAGTTAGCTGAAAATAAAACATATAAAAAATTGGCAATAGAAGCTCCAAGAGGAGAAATAAAAGATAGATATGGAAGATTGCTAGCAGGAAATAAAAATTTATTTACTGTTCAGGTTTCAGGTAACGATATTAATAAAAAAGATGCTAATAAGCGTTCAAGAGCAAATGAAATATCATTGAAGCTTATAAATTTACTTGAGAAAAATGGTGAAGAATATGTAGATGAATTTCCTATATATGTAGAAAATGGAAAGTACTATTATACATATGACAGAGAGATTAGAGAATATAAATCAGAAAATGGAATACCAAGTGATTATAATGCTAAAGAGAGTTTTTATTACTTGGTAGATAAACTTATATCAGCAGGAATCTTGTCTCAAGAAGATAAAAGGCTAGATGCAACAAAATTACAAGCAAAACTAAATGAAAATGGATACTATCCTCCTATTTTAGTTAGTAAATGGATGTTTACAGCAGAGAGAGATAAGAGAGATTGGTTGGCCAGTTATAAAATAAAAGAGACTAATTTAAGTGCTGAAAAAGCGTTTGAAAAAGTAAGAAATAGTGATGCATTTAAGATTGATAAGAGTTTAAGCAATGAAGATGCAAGAAAAATAATGGTTGTAAGAGATTTAATAAAATCAAAAGGATATTCTCAATATAATCCAGTAACAATTGCAAAAGATGTAGGAGAAACTACCATTGCACAGATTGAGGAAAGTGCTATGGACCTTGTTGGTGTTTCAGTAGCAGTTGAACCAGTGAGATATTATCCTAATGGAACTTTAGCTTCACATATGTTAGGGTATGTAGGAAAAATGCCATCAACTCAAATAGAATCATATCTACAAAAAGGATATAAAACAGGAGATATGGTAGGCCTTGCAGGAGTAGAAAAAAGTAATGAAAGTAAGCTAAGAGGAACTGATGGTTATAAAATGGTTAAAGTTGATGCATTGGGTAGAATCAGTAAAGAGATTGAATCCAAAAAGCCTAAATCAGGAGATACTGTATACCTTACATTAGATAAAGATTTACAAGAGGTTTCAGATAATGCATTAAAACAGATAATAGAAGTTGCTTCAAAAGGAGGTACTTTTAAAAGTAAGTTTGGGGATAAGCCAATTAGCGCATATGCAGGAAAGGCACAATCAGCAGCTCTTATAGCTATTGATGTTAAAAATGGAGAAGTTTTAGCTTCATCAAGTTATCCTGACTATGATCCAAATAAATTTGCAAAAGGTATTTCTACAGAAGACTATAAAGCACTACAACCAAAGAATCCAAATGACTTACTGGCAGGAAGTCCACTATTAAACTTAGTTACACAAGGGGAATTCCAACCAGGTTCTTCCTTTAAGATGGTAACTTCAATGGCAGCTTTAGAAAATGGCCTAAATCCAAATTTCACTATAAATGACCCTGGGGTTATTATGTTAGGGAAAAAATCATTTGGGGACTATGTGTGGAACCATGGTAGAGGAAATCATGGTATGACAAACTTATATAAAGCTATACAAGAGTCTTGTAACATATACATGGCAACTATTGGTACAGGTAAGACATGGCCAGGTGGAAAAAGTATTGGTATAGATATGAATGCAAATAAGATACTTGAGTATGCAAAATTATTTGGATTAAATGAAAATACTGGGCTTGAAGACGAAGTAGAAGAAAGAGCAGGTAAAGTCCCTAGTACAGAGGATAAATTAAAATCAACACAAGCATTGTTAAAATCAGCTTTAGATAGAGAAATGGCCAATGACTTTGTTGATATAACTAGAGATAAAAATCCTAAAGAATACGAAAAAAGAATCGATGAAATTGTAAGTTGGGCAGCTGAAAAGAAAACTCCTGGTAGAGTAGAAACTATGAATAGATTGAAAAAATTGGATGTTAAAGAAAACAGAATAGAAGATGTAGCAGATATGGCAGTATTTAGTTACTTTAACTTTGCAAAATGGAGTACTGCTGACACATTCAACTTAGCTATAGGACAAGGTGAAAATGCCTATACACCAGCTCAAATATCAAGATATGTAGCTGCTATAGCAAATGGAGGTAATTTAGTAGAATTATCTGTAGTTGATAGAGCTGTTTCAAGTGATTATTCATCAGTAAAAATCAATGACCAAAAGAAAGTGGAAAAAATAGCTTTCAAAAACCCTGATAATCTAAAGGAACTAATAAAAGGTATGAAATTGGTTGCTAGACAAGGTACAGCAAAAAGTGCTTTTGCTGATTTCCCAATAGATGTAGCAGCAAAGACTGGTACAGCTGAGAAAAGTGGTAAAATACCTACAGATAATGAATATGAATATTTAAAGAGTCATATGTCATCTTATAATGTTAATCTAAACGATGCAATTAAAATGGCTGATAAGATGAAGGTAGAAAAAGAAAAAGAACTTTCATTAGCTAAAGAGAAAGAAATAAAGAAAAAATTAGAAAATAAAGATTTAAAGGACGAAGAAAGAAAGAAATTAGAAGAAGAATTAGAAGATGGAGTAAAAGTTAAATTAGAGGATACTGATAAAGTGAATTCTTCATATTTAAGAAAAGCTATAAAAGAATTAAATCCAAAAATAACAGATGACCAAATAGATAAGTTTAAAGCAGATTATGGTTCTTTTACATGGACTGTTGCATTTGCACCAGCAGATGACCCAGAAATAGCTGTTGTATGTGTAATTCCTCAAGGGGATTCAAGTGTATTCTCACTTTTACCAACTAGAGAAGTTATTGGAACATATATGGGATTAGAGCCAACTAATGGCAAAAAAGACAACAAGACGGATGATGTTAATAATTCTTCTGACGAAAATATAAATTTCGAGTCACAAATCAATAGATAAGCTAAATCCATTTATAAACTTTAGCTTTATATAGAAAAAATAAAAGGGTTTAAAGCGCATTTGAAGAATATAAATGATATATCACTCTGGAGGTTGTTATGTCTTTAAGAGAAATTTGTAGTCAAGAACTAGTAGAGTTCAAGGGTAATAAAAGAGGGATAATTGTAAATATAAAAAGAGAAGCTCCATTTGAAGAAATACAAGAAAATATAATAAACAAATTGGAAGCATATGTTGGTTTTTTTAATGGTGCTAAAATTAGTAAAATTAACAGTGATTATTTAACTGACATGGAGATTCTAGAATTAAAAGAAGGAATTACTTCTAGATTTGATGTGGAATTTGTTGAAGATCAAAAAATTGAAGAAAATAATAATTTTCAAACAAAATATGTCAATACCCTAAGATCTGGCGAAAATATTGAATTTGAAGGTGATGTAGTCATATTAAATGATATGAGACCTGGTTCAAAAGTCATTTCAAAATCAAATACAGTTGTTATGGGAGATATAAATGCTGGCGCTAAGGTTGTAGCAGGAGGAAATGTTTTTGTAATGGGGAAAATAGAAGGTTTTGTGCATGCAGGTTCAGAGGGTAATGAGTTTGCCTATGTTGTTGCTGGAAATCTTAATCCAAAAATATTACAAATAGCAGATAATATTGCAGAAGCTCCAGATGATGAAGAAAATTATGAAATTGAATCAGAAATTAGCCCAGAAATAGCCTTTGTGAGTAATGGAAGAATTGTAATCGAAAGCTATTTGTCAAAGTTGGACAAATAGAAAGAAAAATAGGGGGTAGTATTATGAGCGAAGTTATAGTTATAACATCTGGTAAAGGTGGAGTTGGAAAAACTACTACCGCAGCAAACTTAGGAACTGCGCTAAGCCTAGAAAATAAAAAAACTGTAGTTGTAGATGCAGATATTGGACTTAGAAATTTAGATGTAGTAATGGGTCTTGAAAATCGAATAGTTTATGACATAGTAGACGTTGTTGAAGGAACTTGTAGGCTTAAGCAAGCTCTAATAAAAGACAAAAGATTTGATAATCTATATTTATTACCAGCAGCACAAACTAGAGATAAAAATGCTGTATCAGTTGAGCAAATGGTTGACCTATGTGAAAAGTTAAAAGAATCTTTCGAGTATATAATAATAGACTGCCCAGCAGGTATTGAGCAAGGATTTAAAAATGCAATAGCAGGTGCAGATAGAGCTATCGTGGTTACAAATCCAGAAATATCAGCAGTAAGAGATGCAGATAGAATAATAGGTCTATTAGAAGCAAATGAAATAAAAGAAATAAGATTAGTTATAAATAGAATTAGAAATGATATGGTTAAGCGTGGAGACATGATGGACAAACAAGATATAATAGAAATACTAGCAATAGATTTATTAGGTCTTGTTCCTGATGATGAAAGTATAATTATATCAACAAATAAAGGTGAACCAGCAATACTTGATTCAAAATCTCTTGCTGGTAACGCATACAAAAATATCGCAAAAAGGATACTAAATGAAGAAGTTCCTCTACTTGAACTTGAAGTTGAAGATGGATTCTTTGGTAGACTAAAAAAAATGTTTAGCATGGCTAAGTAGCAAAGGAGGATACATCTGTGTTAGATTTATTTAGAGTTTTTTCTAACGAAGCTAAAACTAGTAAATCTGTTGCTAAAGAGAGGTTAAAACTAGTTTTAGTTCATGATAGAGTAGATTGTTCACCACAACTTTTAGAGATGATAAAAACAGATATTTTAAAAGTAATAGCCAACTATGCAGAAATAGAAGAAGATGGCCTTGAAATAAAAATGTCTAAATGCAGAGGTGAACATGATGACAAACCTGTATCTGCATTAGTTGCTAATATACCATTAAAGAATATTAAAGATAGATGTATGTAATTAGTGCTTAAAAGGGGGATATCCTTATTGGTATATGCCCCTTTTATTTAATTATATGTTTAAAGATAGAAAGACGGTGATTCTTTGAAAAAAATCAATATTAATTATAAGTCGACAATTAAGTTGATAAAACAGTTAGACTGGAAACTTATAGTTACAGTATTAGCTATCTTTATTTTTGGGCTTGTTATACTTAGTAGTGCAACACATGCTAATTCTACAGGTTCATATAATCAATTAGTTAAGCAAGGACTAGCTTTTGTGCTTGGCATAGGAATGATTATAGTCATACTATTTTTTGATTATAATCTTCTAGGAAGGTACTATAAAGCTCTTTATATAATAAGCCTTGTTTTATTAGCTGTAGTTTTATTACCTGGAATTGGTACTGAAAAAGGCGGTGCGAGGTCTTGGATTAACTTAGGTCCACTTGATTTGCAGACCTCTGAAATAGTAAAATTAACATTTGTACTTAGTTATGCAAAGATACTTGAGACAAAGAAGGATAAATTAAATACATTAAAAGAGGTTATACCTGTTGTAGTTTATTCTCTTCCATTTATTGGATTATTGCTTGCTCAACCAGACTTAGGAACAGGAATTGTATTTTGTTGTATGGTATTTGCAATGCTATTTACAGCAGGTCTTAGTTCCAAGTTAATAAAAAGAGGAATAATAATACTATTGGTATCAATGCCATTGATGTATTTAATGATGGCAGACCATCAAAAAGTAAGAATAGAAGCCTTCCTAAATCCAGAAGATGTAACCTTAAAAGGAAACTATCAGGTTATGCAATCTTTGATAGCAATAGGCTCTGGTGGTATGACTGGAAAAGGTCTATATAATGGAAGTCAGAACCAAGAAGATTTCTTACCAGTACAAGACAGTGACTTTATATTTGCTGTTGTGGGTGAAGAACTTGGCGTAATAGGAATGGCAGTACTTATAATATTATTTGCAATATTTCTATTACGGATTTTAGCAATTGCAAGAGATGCTAAGGATTTTTATGGAACCCTCATTGTAGTTGGGGTTATGGGTATGTTTGCTTACCAGATAATCCAAAATATTGCTATGACTGTTGCGTTAATTCCAGTAACAGGGGTAACATTACCTTTTGTAAGTTATGGAGGAAGTTCACTATTAACATCTTTAGCCAATTTAGGATTAGTGCTAAATGTGTGTATGAGAAGAAAGAAAATAAATTTCTAGATTTAATACTTGTAAATATAAATTGAGGAGATTGAGTATATGAATATAGCATTAGTAGCGCATGACCAAATGAAAAATACTATGGTCGGATTCTGTATAGGTTATGAATCAATTTTAAAAAAGTATGGATTATATGCAACTGGAACTACAGGAAAAAGAATAATGGATGAAACTGACTTAAAGATTACTAGACTGGCATCTGGACCATTAGGTGGAGACCAACAAATAGGCTCTTTAATAGTAACACAGGAGATAGATTTAGTTATTTTTTTAAGAGACCCACTTACATCTCAACCTCATGAAACAGATATACAAGCCTTGATAAGACTTTGTGATGTTTATCATGTTCCAATAGCTACAAATCTAGCTTCTGCAGAAATATTTATAAAAGCTCTTGATAGAGGAGAACTATCATGGCGAGAAGTTAGGAAGAACAAAAGTCAGCGTGTTTAATAAAATTAAATAATATATAAAGTTAGAGGTAGCTAAAATAGCTACCTCATTTTAATTTGTTTTATAAGATAAAAACTCTAATATAAGTTTTCTATATAATTTGAATGATGGATTATAGATGTAAGTCATTCAAATAAAAATAACTATTTAACTAATTTTGCAAATTCTGCACCAAATTCCATACATTCTTTTAATGTTTCTTCACTAGGGAAGAATTTTTTCTTAAGAGATTCTACAGGCATTTTGAATGTCATAGCTTTAAGTAAAGTTTCAGCCATAGTTATACCTTCACCACTCCAACCAAATGAACCAAATACTCCTGCAATCTTACCTTGATTAGCCATTGGGTCTATAACAGAGAATAAATCCCACATAGGTTTAACCATTGTTTTATTTATAGTTGGAGAACCTAATAATATTACTTTTGATACTACTAATGTATCATGCATCTCTGTTAATGTCATATTTTCTAAATCATATAATTCAGCTTTTGCACCTTCTTTATCAAGTCCTTCTTTTATCTTTTTAGCCATTTCTAAAGTATTGCTATAAGCTGATAAGTAGAATATAGAAACTTGATTTTGGTTAGTTGTATTAATAGCTTCTGTAGACCACTCAACATATCTTTTAACAGCAGCCATTGGGTCTTTAGTAAGCATTGGACCATGAGAAGTTAATATAGTATCAAATTCTATGTTCATTCCTACAACCTTATCTACAGCACTTAAAACATGCTTAGCAAATGGCTTAACTATACAGTCATAATAGTGTTTAGCTGATTTTAGGTAATCTTCACTATTTACTACATCTGCATCAACACTTGCAAAGTGGCAACCAAATGCGTCACAAGTTAGAAGAGTCTTGTCCTCTTCAATGTAAGTAAACATTGTATCAACCCAATGTAAGAATGGAGCAGTTATAAATTTAAGATTTCTCTTACCGATATTTAAAACTTCACCATCTTTTATTACATGACAATTAAAAGGTCTATTTATTTGACCGTCTAAGTATAATTTAGCAGCTTTAGTACAATAAACTTCTATACTAGGATTTAAATCTAATAAGTATTTTAAACTACCAGCATGGTCTGGCTCTGTGTGATGAACTACAACATAGTCAATTTCAGATATATCAGTAACTTCTGATAAATTACTTAAAAATTCATCCTTAAAATTTGCTTTTACTGTATCAAATAAAACCGTTTTTTCGTCCTTTATTAAGTAAGAATTATAAGTTGTCCCAAACTCTGTTTCCATTATTATGTCGAATACTTTTAAACCTTCATCTACTACACCAGTAAAGTAGATATCTTTTTTTACTTCAAAAACTTTACTCATTTTTAACCCTCCTAAAAATTATCATTATATAAATAACATACCCCATTTTGAGGTTAGTGAAACAAAAGATGTCATTATAAGTCACCAAAAACATAGTTTTATGTTTATAATATATCATATTTAGTAAAAAATCTGTATTTTAATAAAAAATTAATAGAAAATATTATTAAATAGTTTTAGATATCCTATTTTGTGAATAATATAGATTTTAAATTCAATATTTTAGTTATATTTTTGATAGAAAATATTTTATCGTGTATAATATTACTTATAAATAAGAATAAAAATAAAGAACTTGTTTGGAGGAATTTTAATAAATGAATAAAGTAGACTTGAAAAAAATCTTAAAAAAAGTAGAAAAGCCTGCTAGATATCTTGGGAATGAAATAAATTCAATTCATAAAGATACTAGTAATAGTGAATTGATAAGATATGCACATTGCTTTCCAGACCTGTATGAAGTTGGTATGAGTCATCTAGGAAGCCATATATTATATGATGTAATAAATAAAAGTGAAGATGTATTTTGTGAGAGAGTGTATTCTCCTGCTGTTGACATGGAAAATATAATGAGAGAAAAAAATATACCATTATTTGCATTAGAGTCAAGAGAGCCTATAACAAACTTTGATTTTGTTACTTTTACACTTCAATATGAACTTTCATACACTAATATCTTAAATATATTAGATTTAGCCAATATACCAATATTAAAAGAAGAAAGAAAATTGGAAGACCCATTTATAATGGTTGGTGGTCCTTGTGCTTATAATTCTGAACCTTTAGCAGATTTTGTAGATGTAGTAATATTAGGTGAAGGTGAAGAAGTTAACTTAGAAGTAGTAAATGAGTATAAAGAATGGAAGAAAAATAAAACAACTAGAGATGATTTTTTATACAGAATATCAAGTATAGAGGGAGTATACATACCAAGTTTTTATGATGTTAAATACAATGAAGATGGTACAGTTCAAAGTGTAACTCCTAATAGAGAAGGGATTACTAAGAGTCCTACTAAGAGGATAATAAAAGATGTTGAAACTGTAGATTATCCAGAAAAATTAATAGTACCTTATATAGATACTGTTCATGATAGAATAGTGTTAGAATTGTTTAGAGGCTGTACAAGAGGATGTAGATTTTGTCAAGCTGGTATGATATACAGACCAATAAGAGAAAAGAGTGTCGAAAGACTTAAAGAGATACTTGACAAATTAGTTAAGAATACTGGATATGATGAAATATCATTATCATCACTTAGTACAAGTGATTATAGTAAGTTGTCTGAGCTTACTGATTATTTAGTAGACGAGTATGCATCTAATAATATAGGAATTTCACTTCCATCACTTAGATTAGACAATTTCTCAATGGAGATTGCTGATAAAATACAACAAGTAAGAAAATCTGGACTTACCTTTGCTCCAGAGGCAGGAACTCAGAGACTTAGAGACGTTATAAATAAAGGTGTTACAGAAGAAGACTTAGAAAATGCAACAGAAAGAGCTTTTGAAATGGGATGGAATAGTGTTAAACTATATTTTATGATTGGATTGCCAACTGAGACTTATGATGATTTGGATGGAATAGCTAAATTAGCTTATAAAGTTATTGATATTTATAGAAAAGTAAATGGAGGAAAGCTAAAAAGAAGCTTTGGTGTTACAGTAAGTACGTCTACATTTGTACCAAAACCATTTACACCTTTCCAATGGCATGGTCAAGATACAACAGAGGAAGTAGTTGATAAGCAAAGACATTTAGTCAATAAATTGAGAAATAACAATATAAAATACAACTACCATGATTCAAAAACTAGTTTAATGGAAGCTGTAGTAGCTAGAGGAGATAGAAAGATAGGAAAAGTTATATATGACGCATTTAAATTAGGTGCAAAATTTGATGGATGGGCAGAACACTTCAGTTTAGATATATGGAAGGAAGCTATGGAAAAAAACAATCTTTCTATAGATTTCTATGCACATAGAAATAGAGAATATGAAGAGGTATTCCCTTGGGACCATATAGATGTAGGTGTAAGTAAAAAATTCTTGATTAGAGAAGACGAAAATGCTAAAAAAGAAAAAATCACTTCTGATTGCAGACATAATTGTAATGGTTGTGGAATAAATATACATGATATAGGAAGGGGGCTTTGTTAATATGAGTAAAATAATGAGAGTCAAATTTAAAAAAGAAGGTGATATGATATATATATCACATCTTGACCTTCAAAGATTATTACAAAGAGCATTTAGGAGAGCTGAAATAAATTTATCACATTCTCAAGGGTTTAACCCTCATCCTAAGATGAGTTATGGTAATGCTTTAGCATTAGGAACAGAAAGCCAAGGCGAGTATGTGGATATTGAGATAGAAGATGATTTATCAGTAGATGAGTTTTTAGGTAAAGTGTCAGTTCAACTTCCAGAGGGGATAGAATTTATTAAAGCAGAGGAAATTGATAGGCAGACACCTTCTCTTTCTTCTGTGATAGATTATGGAGAGTATCTGTTTAATATAGATTTAAAAAGGCCTTTGACTAAAGAGTTTGTAAAAAGAAAAGTAATTGACTTTATGAATAATAAAGAAATAATCATAACAAAAAAGAATAAAAAAGGAAAAATGGTCGAAGTTGATATAAGACCTATGATAAGAACTTTTGATGTTTTAAATTTAGAAGATGACCATATTACTCTTACTGCTACTATAGCTACAGGTTCAAAAACTAATTTAAATACTAATATACTTATTCCTAAAATGTTAGAGATGTTTGAACTGGATATTGACCCATTAGAAGTTGATATATTGAGAAGAGATTTATATGTATTAGAAGATGGGGAATTAGTGACTCCTATGTAAGTTAGTGAGAGGTGAAGTTGTGAAGAAGATAGTTATTGAGTCCTTAATAGGGTCTCAGAAAACAGCAGTGCTTGAAGATGGAAAGTTAGTAGAACTTTTTGTTGAAGATAATTTAAATAAAAAAACTGTATCCAATATATATCGTGGAATTGTAAAAAAAGTTATACCAGGAATAGAAGCATGTTTTGTAGATATTGGATTTAAGAAACTTGCTTATTTACAGTTAAAAAAAGAAAGTACCATAAAATCTGGTCAAGATATTTTGGTTCAAGTAAATAAAGAAGAAATTGGTACTAAGGGTGCAAAATTAAATACTGAAATTAGTATTTCTGGAAGGTATATTGTTTATATACCTTCCAACGACAGAACCACAATATCAAATAAAATTACTGATGAAAGAGAAAGATTTAGATTAAAAAAAATTACTAAAGCAGTGAATAAAGAAAATTTGGGATTAATAATAAGAACTGAAGCTCAAGGATGTACTCATGATGAAATAAAAAAAGATATAGAAGAGTTAAAATTAAAGTATGATAATATTTTAAAAGAATATAAGCTTGGTATAGGACCAAAGTTATTATATAAATCCTTAGATTTTGCAACTAAATATGTAAAAGATAATGTAAATGATGAGATTGAGTCTATAATTACCAATAATTATGATAAATATTGTGAATTAAGACCTACTTTGAAGCTTATAAATAATGATTATATTGATAAATTATGTCTTGAAGAAAATAAAGATGTGTTTGATTTATATAGAATAGAATCTCAAATAGAAAAATTATTAAATGAAAAAGTATGGTTAAAGAGTGGTGGTTATTTAATAATAGAAAAGACAGAAGCTCTTACAGTTATAGATGTAAATACTGGTAAGTTTGTTGGAACTGGGAAACTTGATGAGACTGTTTATAAAACAAATATTGAAGCCGCAAAGGAAATTGTAAGACAGCTTAGAATTAGAGATATAGCTGGAATAATAATAATTGATTTTATTGATATGTATAAAAAGAAATATCAAAATGAGGTATTACACATATTAGAGGAAGAGTTTAGCAAAGATAAGAGAAAAGCTGAAGTGTTAGGAATGACAAAACTTGGTTTAGTGGAAGTTGCAAGACGAAGAGAAAAAGAGTCTGTTGATAAGTATTATTTAATGGATTGCCCATGTTGTGATGGAACGAAAACTATAAAATCTATACATCCTATAGTAGATAGTGTCGAGAAAGAAATTATGAGAATAAGTGAGCATACAGTTTATAAGAACATAATAATAGAATTCAATGATTTTGTTTTTAAACAAATAAAAGAAGATTATATGGATATAATTGATAAAATTGGTGAAAAATATAATATGAAAATTTCTTTAAACGCAAACAGTGCATTAAAACACAATAAAACAAATGTTATTTTTGATAAAATAGTTGACAATAAAATGTAAATATTTTATAATTAATAATTGTAATGCCGCACAGTAAAGGTCTAAATCTTCTAATGAAGTACCTTGTACTGGCGAGTTTGAGACCGAGGAGGTGTATTTAATGTACGCTATAGTAAAGACTGGTGGAAAGCAATATAAAGTTTCTGAAGGTGATGTATTATTCGTTGAAAAGTTAGAAGCTAACGCAGGTGATGTTGTTACTTTAAACGAAGTATTAGCTTGCTCTAAAGATGGAGAATTAAAATTAGGTTCTCCAGTAGTAGAAGGAGCATCTGTTCAAGCAAAAGTTGTTGAACAAGGTAAAGCTAAGAAAGTTATAGTTTTCAAGTATAAAGCAAAAAAAGATTACAGAAGAAAACAAGGACATCGTCAATCATACACTAAGATAGTTGTAGAAAAAATTAACGCTTAGTTATTGGACTAGTTATGATAAAAGTTAAGTATTATTATAATGATGATTTCTTGTTGCAAGGTTTTTGTTTAAAGGGACATGCTGATTTTGCTGAAATAGGCTATGATATAGTATGTGCTGCAGTTACGTCTAATGCGATTGCAGTTATAAATTCTTTAGACAAGTTACAAAAGATTGAATTTGAAAAAGTAGTAGGAGAAGAAGGGCATATAGAATGTATAGTTAAAAATACATATCTAAAAGATGCACAGTTATTACTAAATCACTTTCAATTAGCGGTTGAAGAAATTAAACGGGAATACCCAAAAAATATAAAAATTTTAAAAAAGTAGGGGGTGACTCCATATGTTAAACATGAATTTACAATTATTAGCATCTAAAAAAGGGGTAGGTTCTTCTAAAAATGGTAGAGATTCTATATCTAAAAGATTAGGTGTTAAGAGATTCGATGGGCAATTAGTAACTGCTGGAAGTATAATAGTTAGACAAAGAGGAACTAAAATACATCCAGGAACTAATGTTGGAAAAGGTAGCGATGATACTTTATTTGCATTAGTTGATGGTACTGTTAAATTCGAAAGAAAAGATAAGAAGAGAAAAAAAGTTAGTATATATCCAGTAGCAATAGCTGAGTAATATACATAAAAGGAGTGTTGAGGCACTCCTTTTTCTTATAATACTGATGAATTTATAATAGTATTTTTGGTAATGCTAATTAAAAGTTTTTAATTAAGTAGGTGAAGAATTTGTTTATAGATAAAGCGAGAATATTTGTTAAAGCTGGAAATGGTGGAAATGGTTCGGTAGCATTTAGAAAAGAAAAATATGTTCCAGCTGGTGGGCCAGATGGTGGAGATGGTGGTCGTGGAGCGAGCATCATATTTGAAGTTGATTTAGGTCTTAGAACATTAATGGACTTCAAATACCAGAAAAAATATCAAGCTCAACACGGTGGCGACGGTAGCAAAGGTAAAAGAGCTGGTAAAAATGGAGAAAGCTTAATATTAAAAGTACCAGCAGGTACAGTAATAAGAGATGAAGCTACAGGTCTTGTATTAGCAGATTTAAAGAAAGAAGGAGATACAGCAGTAGTTGCAAAAGGTGGTATAGGTGGTAAAGGTAATCAACACTTTGCAAATGCAGTAAGACAAGCTCCAGCTTTTGCAAAGTCTGGTACAGATGGAGAAGAAAGATGGATAACTCTTGAACTTAAAATGATAGCAGATGTAGGTCTTTTAGGATTTCCAAATGTAGGTAAGTCAACATTTTTATCAGTTGTAACTAAAGCTAAGCCAAAAATTGCAAACTATCATTTTACAACATTGACACCAAATTTAGGTGTTGTTCAAACTAAGTTTGGAGATAGTTTTGTACTTGCTGATATACCTGGAATTATAGAGGGTGCGTCTGAAGGTATAGGATTAGGTCATGAATTCTTAAGACATGTTGAGAGAACTAAGGTATTGATACATATTGTAGATATATCTGGACTAGAAGGTAGAGACCCAATTGAGGATTTTGACAAAATAAATGATGAGCTTAAGTTATATAATGAGAAGCTTTCAACAAGACCTCAAGTTGTAGTTGCAAATAAATTTGATATATTGGAAGATGAAAGCCAATTTGAAAAATTTAAGGATGAATTAGAAGGTAGAGGATATACAGTATTTAAGATGTCTGCAGCAACTCGTCAAGGAATAGATGATGTAATTGCCTACGTTTCTAAAATGTTAAAAGAAGTAGAAGATATAGAATTAGTTTCAGAAGAAGAAATGTATAGACCAGAACTTGATATTGGAACAGAAGAAGAATTGAACATAGATGTTGAAGATGGTGTATATGTAGTTACAGGTAAGGCACTTAGAAGAATAATGTATTCTGTAAATTTTGATGATATGGAATCACTTCAATATTTCCAAAAAGCTATGGAAAGTCAAGGTATATTTGATAGGCTTAGAGAGATGGGAATTGAAGATGGAGATATAGTTAGAATTTATGAATTGGAATTTGAATTTTACAATTAATTTTGATATAGAATTATAGAGGTGATAATATGTTAAAAGGAAAGCAAAGAGCATATTTAAGATCTTTAGCAAATACTTTAAAGCCTACTACACAAATTGGTAAGGAAGGCGTTACAGAAAGCTTTTTAGAGCAATTAGAGGATATGCTAAGAGTTAGAGAATTAGTAAAGGTTACTATACTAGAAAATGCAGGTCTTGATGCTAAAGAAACTGCTAATGCAGTATGTGAAGCTTTAAGAGCAGAGTTTGTTCAAGCTATTGGTTTTAAATTTACTATTTACAAGAGAAATATTGATGAGCCTAAGATACTTTTCCCAGGGCATGAACAGGCAAAAGCTAAGGTTAAAAATAATAACGTTACAAAAAAAGGTAAACCAACTAAAAGAGCAGTTAGATAATTAATTAGATTATTTTAGAAAAAAGAAGTTAAAAAATATAGTGACAATTGGCAAAAATTGTATTATACTATTAAACATAAATTTAAATTAGCAATCTTATCAAGAGAGGCAGAGGGACTGGCCCTATGAAGCCCGGCAACCAGTATATTTTAATATACATTGGTGCTAAATCCTGCAGCAATTATGCTGAAAGATGAGTATAAACCCGTCATATGGCTTGAGTTTATACTCAAGCTTTTTTAATTAATTTATTTATATATATAAATAAATTAATACAATCAAAAATGATGGGGGTATGGAACAGTGAAGATAGGAATATTAGGGTATGGAACAGTAGGAAGTGGATTAATAGATTTAATAGAGAATAATACTTCAAAAAGAGAAATAGAAATAGTTGGAATTTTAGTTAAAAACAAAGAGAAGCATAAAACAAAGAGATATTTTGATAAGGTAACAACAAATATAGAAGATATATTTAGTAAAGATATTGATATATTAGTTGAAGTAATTGGAGGACTAAATCCAGCTCTTGATTATGTAACAAGAGCTCTAAATAAAAAAATACATGTAGTAACAGCAAATAAAGATTTATTAGCTGAAAGAGGTAGTGACCTTATAGAGTTGGCTAACTTAAATGATGTTAGCATTAAATTTGAAGCATCAGTAGCAGGAGGTATTCCAGTTTTAAAGCCATTAATAGAATCACTAGAAGGTAATAATATAAAAAGCATAAATGCTATTTTAAATGGAACATGCAACTTTATATTATCAAAGATGTATGATGAAAATTTACCATATGATGTAGCTTTAAAACAAGCACAAGAGCTAGGCTTTGCAGAGGTTAATCCAGATGCAGATGTTTTAGGATATGATAGTGCTAGAAAATTATCTATATTATCTACTTTATCTTATGGGAAAATAGTATACTGGAAAGATTTGCTATTAGAAGGAATAACTTCAATAGATGAAAAGGATATAGAATATGCTAAGAAATTAAATTGTAAGATAAAATTAGTTGCTAGAAGTAAATATGAATTGGGAGAAGTAAGTGGATTTGTTAGACCAGCATTGGTGGATAATGATAATATGCTGTCTAAAATAGATAATGAGTTTAATGTAGTAATTATAGTAGGAGATTCAGTAGGAGAACTTTCTTTTGTAGGTAAGGGAGCTGGAAGAGGTGCAACAGGAAGTGCTGTTTATGCTGATATAATAGATATAATAGATGATAGGAGTTCAAATATAAAGTCTTTTTCAAAAGGTAAATTGGATTTGAGTGGGCTTATAGAAGATGAATGTAGTGCGGTAGTCAGATTTAGTGAATATAATAGAGATGGTATTTTAAAATGTTTAGATAAGTATATAGATAGCTATAATATTATAGATGAAGAAGAACTTGCTATTTTTGTAAATGCAAAATCAGAGCATGAAATTGATAGATTCTTAGAAGATGTAAAGAGAAATGATTATAGTAAGTCAGTTAAAAAACTATTAAAAGTAGATTAAAATATTTATGTAATGATTGTAAAAATTTAAAGGTGAAGAAAAACAAAACGTTTATTTTGTTTTTCTTCACCTTTTTAACATATGGTGACTTAATAAGATAATAGAAAAATAGATAGATTATAACATTTTACTTATTCAATAAAAAAATTTTCACTAGCCTCGTTAATAGCTTGCTGAGTTACCCTTATATATCGCTGTGTAGTAGCCACAGAACTATGGTTTAAGAGTTCCTTAACTAATTCTAAGTTATTGTTACTCTTTTCAAATTGAGTAGTAGCATAGAGCTTTCTAAAGCTATGTGTGCTTATGTTATACAAATTTAAGTGTTTACAAATTATCCTCAATTGTTTTTGAATAGCTTTTGTCTTTATATTTACTAAGTAGTCATCTGATTTAAGATTATACTTTCTTGCATGTTCATTTATAGATTCAATTATATTTTTGTTAACAGGTCTATACTGTAGTTTACCTGTCTTTTTTTCATTTATTTCCAACATATTACCTTTAAAATTACCTATTTTTAATCTTAAAATATCTGATATTCTTAGACCTAAATTAGCTTCTAACATTAGTGCTAATGCAACCTTAGGATTCTTTCTAAATCTTTTTTCAACGCCATTTTCAATGTAAATAAAGCCCGTATGTAGTAGTTCCATTATCTTTTTATATTCGTCTATTTCTATAGGTCTTGTTGCCATTTTCAACCACTCCTCTTAGTTTGATTTGATAAGTTTAGGTCGGTATTTATTATATAATATAAATGAAATATTATATATTGGAAAAATATACCAATTAATTTATATAAGTGTGCTGTATGTGATTAAGGAGAATTTTTGAAAAATATTGTTATAAAAAATTATCAAGATTGTGATGAAGTAACTATGATGATAAAGTAATTAAAAAGGTTATTAAGATTATGACAAATATAATTAAAAAATGGAAGCATTTAGTTAATTTTTATACATTTTATTTTTTTCGAAATAAGTTTTTTATAAAAAAAGTATCTTTATATCTAATTAATTTTCCACTTGTAGATAAATTTCTCATATGTTTTTTAGCAACAAATAAGGCTGAAATTAAGTAAATTATGATTACAATTTGAAGAATCGTGTCATAATAGCTAAGATAATAGAACCAAATTAAGTTATTATATATAACATTATATGTATCAGCAAAACTAGAAACTAATACAGTAGAGTTTGCAATAGGATAAAGTATAAAAATAAATAAACCTGCTAAAAGTCCATGTGCAAACTTACTTAGTATGTATAATTTTAAGTCTATATCTGTCTTTGATAAAAACGTACAACATTGAGCTAGTATGGACAATCCACTAAATCCTATCAGAAAACTAGCCAAAGATGCTCTGAGGATTTCTGGGGCACTTGTTATACTAGATACCTTATTACAACCAATTGTGATTTCAAATAGACCACTTACAAATGCTTGACAGAGTTCCTTATTGACACCTAAAAGTGAAAGCGGTAAATATATAACTGATGCTATTAATGATATTACATTAAATAGTGATAGTACTTTAAATACTACCGAAAAAACAATTACAAATCCACCAACTGTAAGTAATGTATTTACTCCATTAAAGACAGCATTTCCAAATAGAACAAAAAAACCATTACCACTAGAACTTCTAATATTAATTATGTTTTTTATGTTTGTTTTTAAATCTAATTTTGTCTTTGGAAGATTCTCATTTCCATAATTTCTAAAGAAAAGACCAACCAAGATAGTTCCCAAGTAATGACATAAAATCATCAAGTAACCTAAATTTGAATTTTGAAACATACCTGTACCAACTGAACCTATTATAAATAAAGGTCCTGATGTAGAACAAAAAGATACAAGCCTTTGGGCTTCATGCTTAGAAATTTGTTTATTGCTTCTAAATTCAGAAGCTAGACTTGCTCCTACTGGATAACCAGATACTGCTGATATTGCAAAAGCTAAAGCACTTTTTCCTGATACATTAAACACAAGTCTAGTTATGGGATTAATAATAAACCCTATAATGTCTACTATTTTTAAATCGACAATTAGGTTTGCACCAATTATAAAAGGGAGTAGGGATGGGACTAGAACATTAGACCATATGGAAAACCCCTCTCTTGCAGATTTTATAGCTTCATTTGGGTATAAGATAATGCCTAAAACTAGAACTCCAACTATGATAGCTGGAGCGAAAAAACCAATAATTTTATTTTTTTTCATAATATCACCTATAAATTTGAGTTATAAGATATTATATTAAAAGTAACAAAAATATATGAATGTAATGGCTTAAGATATATAATAGATATATATTATAACAACGATTACTACATGGGAGGAAAAAATGTTTAATAGTATAGCTAGTAAAAAAGTTTATGAACAAGTAATTGAGCAAATTCAATATAAGATATTAAATGGAGAGTTAAAAAAGGGTGATAAACTACTGTCTGAAAGAGAATTATCTGAACAAATGAATGTAAGTAGAACTTCTATTAGAGAAGCTATCAGAGTTTTAGAAACTATGGGTGTGATAGAAAGCAGACAAGGTGAGGGTAATTTTATATGCACAAATATAGAAAAAACTTTAATAGAGCCTCTATCTATGATTTTTAAACTGAATAATGGTACACTTGAAGATATACTAGAGCTTAGAATAATTTTAGAAATTGAGATTGCAAAACTTGCCTCAAAGAGAATAACTTCTTCTGAATCTATAGAGTTAAAAAATATAATAGATGAAATGAGAATAGAAACCAAGAAAAAAGATAATAATCAAATTTTGGTTTTATTAGATCAAAAATTTCACAGCAAATTGGCCACAATAAGTAAAAATTATTTAATTCAAAGTCTTTTTATAACAGCATCAAAATTGTTTGATGGATTTATAGAAGATGCAAGAGAGAAGATAATTGCAGAACCTTTAAATGAAACTATATTACTTAAGCAACATGAAGCTATATATAATGCAGTTATAGAAAATAATACTGAACTTGCTCATGAAAAAGCGAAAGAGCATATGATATTTATAAGCAAAAACTACAGAAAAAATGAAAATTAAAAGTTTGTTATAAAATAAATTATTCTTGCAAATAGAAGATAATGGTATTATTATATAAATGTAAAACTGGTATGACCACATACCAATTTTATAGTTTATTATATTGGGAGATTAAAAATGGTAAAGTTAAAAGTACCTTATTCAAAGCAAGGAATGATTTTAGAAATACCTAACAAACGTTTTCTTGGTGTCTTGGAATCAAAATCGGATAATTATGTAGAACATAAGACACAAGAAGAAATAGTTGAAGAATCTATGAATAATCCAATAGGCTCTTTATCATTAGAAGAGTTAGTTAAAGGAAAAAAGAATGTAGTTATAATTACAAGTGACCATACGAGACCTGTTCCAAGTAAAGTAACTATGCCAATTCTTTTAAGAAGAATTAGGAAGGTTAATCCTAAAATTGATGTGAAAATTATAGTAGCAACTGGTTTTCATAGGCCAAGTACAAGAGAAGAATTAGTTTATAAGATGGGAGAAGAAATTGTAGATAATGAAGAAATAATCATGCATATATCTACTGATGATGAAGCTATGTGCAAGGTAGGCGTATTACCTTCAGGAGGGGATTTATATATAAATAAACTTGCATATGAGGCAGAACTTTTAATCGCAGAAGGTTTTATAGAACCACATTTCTTCGCAGGATTCTCAGGAGGAAGAAAAAGTGTGCTCCCAGGAATAGCTTCTGCAAAGACTATAATGTATAACCATTGTAGTGATTTTATAGATAGCGACAATTCAAGAACTGGAAAATTAAAAAATAATCCTATTCATGAAGATATGGTATATGCAGCTAAGGTTGCCAAACTAGCATTTATATTAAATGTTGTAATAGATAAAGAGAAAAAAGTAATAGCATCATTTGCTGGTGATGTCGAAAAAGCACATACCAAAGGTTGTGAATTTGTAACAGAACTTTCAAAAGTAAATTCCATAAAGTCAGATATTGTAGTGAGTACAAATGGTGGATACCCATTAGACCAAAATATTTATCAAGCAGTTAAGGGGATGACAGCAGCAGAGGCTACCTGTAAAGAAGGTGGAGTAATAATAATGATTGCAGCATGTAATGATGGTCATGGAGGTCAATCCTTTTATGAAAATGTGGCAAATGCAGATTCTCCAAAACAACTTTTAGAAAAAATTAGGAGTGTTGGCAGATGTGATACAATTCCAGACCAATGGGAATTTCAGATATTAGCAAGAATACTATCTAAGTATACTGTAATAATGGTAACAGATAAGTGTAATCCTGAAATGATAAAGAAAATGCATATGAAGCATGCATTTAATTTTAAGGATGCTTTAGACATGGCTACTAATATAGTTGGTGAAGATAGTAAAGTTACAGTTATACCTGATGGAGTATCTGTGATAGTTAAATAGAAAAGGGGTGTAGTTTATGGAAATTTTGACATGTATTAAACAAGTACCTGGGACAACCGCAGTAGAGGTTGATGAATCCACAGGTGTATTGAAGAGAGATGGAGTAGATTCAAAAATGAATCCTTATGATTTATATGCTTTAGAAACAGCACTTAGAATAAAAAAAGACACAAAAGCTAATCTAAAAGTACTTACTATGGGTCCTCCGCAAGCAAAGAAGGTAATAGAAGAGAGTTTTATGATGGGGGCAGATGAAGGAGCTTTAATAAGCGATAGAAGATTTGGAGGAGCAGATGTTTTGGCAACTTCTTACACTATATCGCAAGGTATTAGAAAAATGGGTAGAGTAGACTTAATAATTTGTGGAAAACAAACTACTGATGGAGATACAGCACAGGTTGGACCTGAAGTAGCTGAGTTTTTAGATATACCTCATGTAACTAATGTTACAAAATTAATTGAAATAAAAGAGAAAAGCATAGTTGTTGAAATAGATATGCCAAATGATTTACAAGTATGTGAAATTGAATATCCTTGTTTGATAACAGTAGAAAAAGATATTTTTCAACCAAGATTACCTTCATTTAAGTTAAAGTTAGAGACTAAAGAAAGAAAAATACCTGTGTACAGTCTAGATGATTTTGAAGACAATGACGAAAATAATTATGGATTAAATGGTTCCCCTACTCAAGTTGTAAGAATATTTCCTCCTAAGCCAAATACAGATAAAAATATTATGAGAGGAAATGCAGAAGAGTTAAGTTCTGCACTTATAAATAAATTAGAGGAATTAAAATTAGTCTAAGGGGGAAGAAGAAATGTCAAAAATAGTTGTAAATCAAGATAAAATAACTGATTTGAAAAGAGTACTAGAAATTTGTCCTTTTGGTGCTATAGAAGAAAAATCAGGTAAGGTAGAAATAAGTGCTGGCTGTAAGATGTGCAAATTGTGTGTCAAAAGTGGACCCAAAGGTGCATTTGAATTTATAGAGAGTGATAAAGCAAAAATAAATAAGGATGAATGGAAGGGAGTGGCAGTATATGTAGAACATCATAATGGGAATATACATCCTGTAACATATGAACTTATAGGAAAAGCTCGTGAAATGGCATCAAAAATAAAGCAACCTGTATATTGTGTATTTGTAGGAAAAGATATAAAAGATAAGTGTAAGAATCTTATCTCTTATGGTATTGATGAAGTATTTGTATATGATGAAGATGAATTTAAAGAGTTTAGGATAGAACCATATGCAAAAGCAATAGAAAACTTTATAAATAAAATAAAACCAACAATAATGTTGGTTGGTGGAACTACATTAGGTAGGTCATTAGCTCCAAGGCTTGCTGCTAGATTTAAAACAGGGCTTACAGCAGATTGTACAATACTTGATGTTCAATCAAACACTGATTTAGACCAAATAAGACCAGCATTTGGTGGAAATATAATGGCTCACATAAATACACCTAATAATAGACCTCAATTTGCCACTGTGAGATATAAAATATTTTCAGCTCCAGAAAAGGTAGAAAATGCAACAGGAAAAATAACTTTATGTGAAATAGAAAAAAGAGAGCTAAAATCTAAAATTGAAGTACTGAGTGTAAAGGAAAAAAGTAAAGAAGTTGGTCTTGAAGAAGCAGAAGTAATAGTAGTTGCAAGTAGAGCAATAAAGAAACAAGAAGATATGGATATGATATATAAATTAGCTGACAAGTTAAATGCTCAAGTAGCAGGAACAAGACCAATTATAGAAGCAGGTTGGATAGATGCTAAAAAACAAATAGGTCTTAGTGGTAGAACTGTCAAGCCTAAATTAATAATAACTTGTGGTGTATCTGGAGCTGTTCAATTTGTTGCAGGAATGCAAGGAGCTGATTATATAGTAGCTATAAATAAAGATGATAAAGCACCTATACTTGATGTAGCACACTTAGCTTTAATAGGAGATATTTATGATATTATTCCTAAATTGATTAAAAAAATAGAAAATAAAAAAGATGATAAGCAAATATATGTGGCATCAGCAGCTGAATAGGGGGATAGAGATGTATAAATCAATTGATAAAAAAGATATAGATTTTTTAATAGATATTTGTGGAGATGAAAATGTAGTAGTTGGAAGTGATATAAATGAAGACTTTTCACATGATGAACTTGGAGGAATAGAAAAATATCCTGAAGTTCTAGTAAATGTGCTTGAAACCGAACAAGTATCTAAAATAATGAAATATGCATATGAAAACAATATACCAGTTACGCCAAGAGGACAAGGAACTGGTCTTGTAGGAGCTGCTGTTGCCATAAATGGTGGAATAATGATTAATCTATGTAAAATGAATAAAATACTTGAGGTTGATTATGAAAATCTAACATTGACAGTAGAACCAGGAGTTTTACTTATGACAATAGGTCAATATGTTCAAGAGAGAGATTTATTTTATCCACCTGACCCAGGTGAGAAGAGTGCTACAATAGCAGGCAATATAAATACTAATGCAGGTGGAATGAGAGCAGTAAAATATGGTGTTACAAGAGATTATGTTAGAGGCCTTGAAGTAGTATTACCAAATGGAGAAGTTGTAAATATAGGGGGAAAAGTAGTTAAAAATAGTTCTGGATATAGTATAAAAGATTTATTAATAGGTTCAGAAGGAACTCTAGGAATAGTTACAAAGGCGATATTAAAACTACTTCCTTTACCAAAGAAAAGTGTAAGTTTACTTATACCTTTTCCAAATCTATCAATGGCAATAGAGACTGTTCCTAAAATAATAAAATCAAAATCAATACCAACAGCCATAGAATTTATGGAAAGAGATGTAATATTGGCTGCGGAAGAATTTTTAGGTAAAAAGTTTCCAGATAATACATCAGATGCTTATCTTTTACTTACGTTTGATGGAAATAGTGTTGAAGATATAGAAAAAGAATATGAAAAAGTCGCTAATCTGTGTTTAGAAAATGGAGCATTAGATGTATTTATATCAGATACACAAGAAAGAAATGATTCCATATGGTCAGCCAGAGGGGCTTTCTTAGAAGCTATAAAGGCATCTACAACAGAAATGGATGAATGTGATGTCGTTGTACCAAGAGACAAGGTAGCAGAGTTTATAAGATATACTCATGAGCTTCAAGATGATTTAAAAATAAGAATAAAAAGTTTTGGTCATGCAGGTGATGGAAATCTACACATATATATATTAAAAGATGGTATGGATGAACAAACTTGGAAAGTAAGATTAAAAGAAACTTTTGACTGTATGTATAAAAAATCTAGAGAACTTAATGGTCAAGTCTCAGGTGAACATGGTATTGGGTATGCAAAAAAAGAATATTTACATGAATCAAAATCAGATGCCTATATGATGTTAATTAAAAACATAAAAGTAGCTTTTGACCCTAAAAATATTTTAAATCCAGGAAAGATATATTAAATATATAAATGTTATTTTTAAACATAAAAGTTATAAAAAACAGGTTTAAATTTAATAGCTTAAATTTACTTTTTAATGTTAATATTACTTGGAAATATTAATATTATTTATAAAGATTTTAGGATGGCAATGTTTACTTAACTTTAGAAATATGAAATATTATTTAAGTTAAGTTGATGTTACCATCCTAAAAATATGAATGCATATGTGAAGCATATTTTATCTATAAAAAATATTTGTAATTAGAAATACATCTTATTAATTTAATGAGGTTATTTAAAATGGATAAGATTATTTAAAAAATTTATTTTACATATATTGGACGAGTGTAAAAG
>NZ_JAGWCS010000020.1:0-45638 GCF_020657705.1 Clostridioides sp. ZZV15-6598
CTAGGATTAAATCCTAATGCAGTCTTACAAGGTGTAATTTGTTGGGGTATATCAATAGGTATAAATCAAACTTACAAGCAGTTAAAGGAGGAAAATAAATAATGAAAATATGTATTACAGTAGGTCATAGTATTTTAAAAAGTGGAGCATGTACTTCTGCTGATGGAGTAGTTAACGAGTATCAATATAATAAATCTCTTGCACCAGTATTAGCAGATATATTCAGAAAAGAAGGACATAAGGTAGATATAATAATATGCCCAGAAAAGCAGTTTAAAACTAAGAATGAAGAAAAGTCTTATAAAATACCTAGAGTTAATAGTGGAGGATATGACTTACTCATAGAACTACATTTAAATGCAAGTGATGGTCAAGGAAAAGGCTCAGAGGTTCTATATTATAGTAATAAGGGTTTAGAATATGCAACTAGAATTTGCAAGAAACTAGGAACAGTATTTAAAAATAGAGGTGCTAAATTAGATAGAGGATTATATATTTTAAACAGTTCCAAACCTACAGCAGTACTAATAGAAAGTTTCTTCTGCGATAATAAAGAAGATTATGAGAAGGCTAAGAAACTTGGATATGAAGGTATGGCTAAGTTAATTGTTGAGGGTGTATTGAATAAAAGTATAAATAATGAGGGAGTTAAGCAGATGTATAAACATACAATAGTTTATGATGGAGAGGTTGATAAAGTACTCGCAACTGTGCTTGGTTGGGGATATAATGACGAAAAAATATTAATATGTGATATAAAAGATTATGTACCAGGTCAAACAGAAAATTTATATATTGTAGGCGGTGGAGCATGTAGCAAGATAAGTTCTATAACCAAAGAAAAATATACTATGATAAAGGGCAATGATAGATTTGATACACTTAATAAGATACTAGATTTTATCAAATAATAAATTGTTGCAACATCTAATCAATATAAAATTTTATTCAACTTAGGAGGATTTGCAACATGCTTAACATAGAAAAATATAAATTATACAACGGAAATTGTTTGGAAGCAATGGATCTAATAGAAGATAAATCAATAGATTTAATTCTTTGCGATCTTCCATATGGCACTACTAATTGCAAATGGGATACAGTGATTCCTTTCGAACCACTCTGGAAACAATATAATAGAATTATAAAAGATGGAGGTGCTATAGTCTTATTTTCAGCGCAGCCATTTACTACAAGTTTAATAAACTCAAATATCAAAAACTATAAATACAGTTGGTACTGGATTAAAAATACATGCACAGGATTTGCATTTTCTAAATACCAGCCACTTCGAAAAGTAGAAGATATTAATGTATTCTATAAAACGGTTCCTTTATATGTACCACAAGGATTGAAAAAATTAGATAAACCTATTACATGTAAAAAGAAAAAGGAAACTAAGGATGGTATATATAGACAACATACTTTAGCAAAAGAATATGTGCAAGAATATACAAATTATCCTAATAATACTTTGCATTTTAATAAAGAAACAAATTGCATTCATCCAACTCAAAAGCCAACGGATCTTTTAGAATATCTTATAAAAACTTATACAAATGAGAATGAACTTATTCTGGATAATTGCTTTGGTTCTGGCAGTGCAGGAGTAGCTTGTGCCAATACAAATAGAAGATTCGTTGGAATAGAATTAGATAATAATTATTTTATTCAAGGCAAAAATAGAATTGAAAGAGCATACAGAGATAACATTGTTGCTAAGTAAAAATATGCGTTTAATATATTATTTTTAACTCCTGGCAGATATAGTTCATTGTTGACTGCTATAATTAAATCAAATAAAAATTGAATAGGAGTGTTTTTATGGGTAAAATAGAAAATTCTTTTAAAATTATAATGCTTTTAAAAGAAAATACTATATTAAAAGCAAGTGAAATATCTAATAAATTAAATATATCAGAGCGACAAGTGAAAGAATATGCTCATCAATTGAGACTCGCAGGAATTGATATAAAATCTAGACCTGGAGTCACAGGAGGCTATTATATAGAGCAATGCCCATTTTGTGATAGAGCAAATAATTAATTTCAAAAATACGAAGAATGTATGCTTCAATAAAAGAGCAGTAAATTTAACCAAATGTACTGCTCTTTTATTACATCTTGCAAGATATTAATGACTCTTTTTATCTATTCTTATATTTCAATAAACTTTCAAGTAAAAGTTGACTCAGCAAATCATGTTTATCATAATGTTTATTCTCATCTGCAAATTTATTAAACATTTCCCACACTGTATTGTTTACCCTAATTGTAGTTCTTTTTATGGATCGGTCTGGAAGATCTATAGATATATCATTTTCTTTAATGCCATCTATATGACATTTATCATCTTTAGTTTTAAACCATTCCAGCACATTCTTTATATTATCAATTTCACTAGATAAATATTTAATATCATCATCAACTTTACTATTAATGCTATTTATATGATATTTGTCATCATCAATTTTATTATCTTCTATAAACCTGTTTCCAACTCTTTTATATCCTTTTTTATTAAGCCACTTTCTTATAGTACTTTCATTTGCTCCTAACTCATCTCCAACTTTTTTAAGACTTTCAAATTCATTTAATTTATTATTAATACAATCAACAACTTCATTAATATCTTTTTCTTTTAAATCACTCCAAGTCATATAAAACCTCCTCAAAAAATAATAGATTACAAATATCATATATTTGTAATCTATTATACATACTATAAACTAAACCCTTTTTTATTTCATCATTTTTTTGTATCCTTTTGCATTTGCAAAAACATGTTTATCTACATCACTCATGACTATTATGCCAGGTATATTCTTCTTAAATGCCTCGCCTAGCAATTTAGCACCTCCACCCATAACGACAACTGCAGCTGTACTGATTGGATAATTTAATTTTAACTCGTTATAAATTTGCTTAAACAATGAAATAGATGCATCTATATTTTTCTTTATATCTTGTTTCTCACCATTTAAGTAAAATCCTTTGTCAATATAGTCTTGTATTTTTTCTCTTTTTATCTCAACTTTACCCAGAAACTTTTCATCCATTTCAAGGGATTTTTTTATTGCATCATATATATTTATCGTTCCTATATTTATAGAGTAAGGATCAGTTGCTTTATTTCCTTGCACAAGTGCAATATCTGTTGTCTTCCCGCCGATGTCAATTAGTACAACATCTCTTCCTGCAATTTGGTCAACTATATCTTTTGCATAATATAAATAGCCTGTGATGCCTTCTGGAAAAACTTGAACAGATCTTATTGTTATATCTCTTTTAGTAGTCTCATTTCCTCTTGTAAACTCAACATGATATTCTTTTCCTTGTAATTTTTCAATAAGATTTTTTCTTAATCCAGCAAATTGTTTTACTGGTAGACCTAATCCTAGATCAACAATTTCATCATCTGTATTTCTGCATATAGCACCAAGTAAAAGTGGCAAGAAGTTTTCTTTCTCATATTTAACTATATTTATTTCCTCATCACCTTCGCCTATATAATATGTTTTGTTACCTATTTTAATGCTATCCGAATCTGAACCAAAGTTTTTTACCTCCGTAACTTTACTTTCAAAAATATCATCTGAACTTGTTTTAACTGCATAATTTCCAGTATCTATACCTAATTTCATTTGTATTATTTCCCCCTTATTATTCTAAACTTCCAAAATCAAAATTATTTGCTGGATCCTCTACTTCTTTTTTCTGTTCAACTACAGCATTATCCTTTTTTTCTTGCATTTTTTCCCAAACAAGCTCTTTTAAGTAAGCTGTAGCTGATAATTTCTCATCTAAAAACTTTTCAATTGCTTTTTCTTTATCATTGTTTTTAAATGTTAGAACTATCCTACTCATTCAACCACTTCCTTTTTTGTAAAATATTATAAAATTTATTAATATTTACATATATTTTACCAAATTTTACATAGTAATTCAATAGTTTTATAAGATATTTTTTACAAAGTTTTATATTTTTTTATGTAATTTTATAAAATTTTATACTTTTTTATAAAACTAATTATGTTTAACTTATCTCAAATACGTTTCTTTAATTTCTAAACATATTGTTATAGTATGAAAAAGAAGGTTAAGCAAATACTTAACCTTCTTTTTCATACTACTTCAGTTACTTTTTTATTTTTAATTAGCATTTCTAAAAGTTGCTGCTCCTCTTTATCTTTATAACCTTCTAGGTAAGGTTTATAATTTTTTCTAATGTACTCTAAATCATTTTTATATATATTAAATGCACTATAAAAATTATAGTCTGACATATCAATGTTTCCTACAGTAGTATCTATTATTTGATTGTTTAATACTCCCCAAGCATGCCTAAAAGCCACTTTTGTTTTTAGAGCATGTACATAACCTATGGAATAGTATTCTACTTCACCATATAGCAATAATTCATAAGCATTATTGTAACATTCCCCTAATTCATGCTTATAAATTTCTTTTAATTTTTGACTTAGTTCATAATTATAATCCATTTACATTACTCCTTTTCCAACAAAATGATATAAAATCGTATCATTTTGAAGATTTTGTGATATAATAAAAGCAAGAAGAACTACAATCTATTTTGCAGTAGAGTGGAGTTCTTCATAAACGTAGTTTATTTTTTGGATTTAAATATAAATTTAAATTCAACTCGTAAGTCACTCTTTGCACGAGAGTGGCTTTTTGCTTTTTTGAATAGTTTACTGATTAAGTAAACTACCACACTAGCTGTTAAACTAGCTAAAACATTAAACAAAAAGTTATCCATGTAACTCACCTCCCCTCGAATCGTTGGGAGGATAATCTTTTGTACATGAACTCCACTCTATAGATTGTATATTACGCTCTTCTTGCTAGATTTAATTATACCATATTTTGCAATATCAGTTAAGAATTTGCACTACAATAATCAGAAAGCTTGTCCCACTCACAATTAATATTAATTATTTTAAGAATATCATTGACTTGACCATCCAAATCTTTAATACTTGCTTTAGACATCAAAGGATCTTTCAGAATTTTATTTAAAAAAATACTATCAATAGTTAAACATATACTTTGTGACTTGCCTTTTACTGAAATCAATGTTCCAACTGTACTTTCTTTTAGCGTCTTATATGCTACACTCATTATATATGGTTCTAACTCAATTCCTTCTAGCGTTGTTTCAAAAGAATACCTTATTTTTTATATCTTCATTTCCAACAAATATTTCCTAATTGCTGCTTACTTTTTTTTATTTTCTCCAATTCTTATTTATAGTAATATCCTTCTTCATTTACTAGACCTTGATCAAATAAATTTCTCCTAACAATTTCAAGCCTAACAGGATCTTTGCTATAATCAACTTCTCTTTCTTCTTTTTTAACATCTTCATCATCCCAATATTTATCCAATTCTTCTTTAAACTTTATTTCATCTTTTTGATGAATTATAACTTCACTTATTTTATTTGAAAGTGTTGATTTGAAAAAATCATAATTCTTTGTATTTATAATATCAGTATTATCTCTTTCAAGTGCTATAGCTAAAGCTTTATCAAAAGCCTGTATATAAATATCTTTTTTAAAATCAAATTCTTTAAAATCAATCTTAAAAAGTCTTATTGTTCCTTTAGTAAATGCAGTTTCATCTGGTATATAAAATTCTATTGTAGTTCCAGTTTCTTTACTTTCTTCTTGTTCTTCATAAATTACAGTTTCCACAACATTTTTATCAAAATATTTTCTTTTATCTAAATCTTTAACAGAAAACTCAATAGCTACTACTTTTCTGCTTTTCTTAATTTCCTTGAAATCTATATCAAAATATTCTGTAGAATTAAGTTCCTGTATAGCGGGAACAATAACACGTCTTTTTAAATCATTATATTTAGAATACTTATCTTCTAATAATAATAATTCTTTTAAAACATCTAAAGTATATGTAATCTTATTTTTTGTCCTTGTCCATAACCTTAATAAATCATAAAATCTTTGCGCATATGAATTTCGTAAACTAAAAAATATTTGTAAATTTATTGGAGTATATCCAACTTGAATATAATTTTCTATTAAGTCAAGTAACTCAGCGGAAGTTTTAACAGTATATGTTTTATCTTTTTCATTGTAAATCCAGTGATATATAAAACTACATTCTCCCCAACTATCATCATCTTTAATATATATTGTTCCTGTTCTTAACTTAGTAAATATCTTGCTTATTGCTTGTGGGGTTGTATAATTGGGATTTTTCATAAGTTCTCTAACTTCTTCAATAGTTATTGTTATCTCTAAATTTTTATTTTTCTGAAACTCATATAACAATCTTACAAAAAGTCTATTCTCTATCGTTTGTAAATCATACCTTGCCATAATAAACTTATTAGATTTCATCAAGATATTGTCTTTCTGGTCTTTTACTTGATTCATTATTTTTCTCCTAAATAGTATTTACAAACTAATCAAAAGTTTAGTTTATTTATTAAATAATATAATATCAAAACCACTCGCAAACGTCAATTTTATTTTTTGTCGCATTTAATTATCAAAGTGTCGTACTTTAATTATCAAAGTGTCGCATTTAATTATCAAAGTGTCGTACTTTAATTATCAAAGTGTCGTACTTTAATTATCAAAGTGTCGCATTTAATTATCAAAGTGTCGCATTTAAAACTTTACGTAATAGTATTTTCAATGTACTCACTATCGCTAAATACTATTAAATACTATTAAATACTATTTATTAAATACTATTAAAGACTAGTAAAGATATACTAATCTATTCTTATCAAAGTGTCGCATTTAAAAAAATAAAAGTTCATATAAATAAATTTAAAAATGCTGAATCATTTTAATTGTTTGGAATACATACAAATTATTTGATACTTGCATATTAAAATAGGTTTTAAAAAAGATATAAGTCATCTGAAACGATTTTAAGATGATTTCTTAATAATTTATGCAGAAATAAATACTAAACCCCTTAAAATGATGACCTTTCGTCTCTGCAATTTAGAAATATCAATCATTACAGAAACCAATTTTAAACCTGCAATTAATGATTTTATAAAAAAACATAGGGTTGAGTTCCAAAAATAAAAAAGATTTATCGGATTTGTAATTTTGATGAGTGTAAAAAAGAAATTGATAAAAATAAAGTTGATTAAGTGTAGTTTTAAGGCATTTAAAGGCTTGTCTGACATGTTTTAATTACAAACTTGATGTTATTTACCTAAAAAGATACAAATTTGATTAAAAATGCAAATAGAAAGTCAGATATAAAAATAGAGAACCAAATAAAATTATATTGGCTCTCTATTTATCTTCTTCCCAATCTTCAATAAACTTTTTAGTTTATTTTCAGATATTTCCTCATCATCATGCAATAAAAAATACTTTGTATATATAGTTTTAAAAAGATACATGCCATCTGAAACATTTTTTAAATGAATTATTGATATTTTTACACAGAAAGAAACAAACCCCCCTTAAAATGGAAACTAAGGGGGGTTTGTTATATTTAAAAAAATGATTAAAAGAGATTTTATAAAAAAGAATAGTTAACTTTTTAATATTTATTTTTCATAAAATCTCTTTTAATAGTTTTTACTGCTTTTTTACTATAACCTCTATTTTTTCTTAGATATTTTCTTTCTTTTTCAAAAAAAAATTCTGCTAAAACCAGTTGATCAATCTCAAGCACATCAGAAATTAAAATTATTTGTGTCAGAGTTGGACTATGAGTAAATACATCTCGTTCCATTTTGGAAATATGACCTTGACTAATGCCAACCAGTTCACCTAATCGACTTTGTGTGAGATTTTTCTTCTTTCTTTGTCTTTTCATTAATGTATCCATTTAGAATTTAAATATAATATTAAAAATTGTTATTTTCAATGTAAAAATTTGGAAATAAGCAAGATATAAGAAATAATTCAAATTTAAATAGAAAATATTGTAAAAAAGAGTCTAAATATTTGTCGTACGAATATTTTTTTTGGAGTATTTTGTGCTATCATTGAATTAGGAAAACGATATATCCAATTCTTAAAAGAGCACTGAAAATTAGTTTTTCAATACATAGTTTGAAATTAATAATCAAGAAAAACTACATATGTAAAAGCATTTTTAAAATAATCAATTTCTTCACTTTTCAATATTGAAAAAAGTCAAAAAACAATGCATGTGAATGTTTTTTAAAAACTTAAAATTTTTGGAAGGGAGTAGTATATTATTTTTTAGAAAAAGTAGGGTAGTTGTGGAAAAATAAATCAGAATATTTTGAATAAATATAGTGCTTGATAAAAAGTAGGAGCAATTTTGCTCTGGGAGTTTTTAATACTATTAAAAGAGCAACTTTGCAAGTCGCCCTTTTAATAAATTATTCTTTTTTTAGAATTCTCTTTGTCGCATCAATTATAAAGTCTTGATCTTCTTCATCAAGTTCTAAGAATAACTTAACAAATTTTTTAGATTTTTCTGATGCTACATAGCTTTCTAGTTCATCAATATAAATATCACCATCTCCAGACAGAAGCCACTGCTTATTTACATTAAAGACATTGCAAATAGTTTCAATTGTTCGGTTTGGGATTGGTTTAATGCCTTTCTCATAAGATGAAATCAAGCTCCTAGAAACAAATATTTTATTACCGAATTGTGTTTGAGTCATTTGCTGCATTTTTCTCAATTCTCTGATTCTATCTTTTATTTCGATTTTAATCACCACCTTTAAGAACATTATATAATAATAAATTCTACTTTTCAACGTTTTTAACGTGAAATGTTATTTCTAAACATAAAAACAATGAAATCACTTGCAAAAGGTTGAGAAGTGGAATATAATTAAGTTAATAAGTTAAAAAGTGGAAAAAGAAAAGAGGTGACAATATGAATAATAAAAAATATTCAAAAGAATACTTATTAGAATTAGCAGAAGAATTTGAAAAAACTGATGAGCAAGAATTTTCTAGATATATAGGCTTTATGGAAGGGATTATTTTTGAATCTAAAAAGATAAAAAAGAATAGAAAATCTAACTCCAGGAAAGGGGTAGCAATATAATGAATAATAATAAAGCAACAATAATTTTAAAAGAAGGAAAAGCTTTGAGATTTATTGATAAAAAATTTGATTTTAAAACAGATTGCATAGTTATCTCTATTAGTAGAGATGAAATTGAATTTATATATTATGACAAAGAAATAAAGGACATAGCGCATAGAGTTATGACAAAGGAAGATTTAAATTTTGGAGATTATAAACTTGAATTACTATCATAAGAAATAATTTTAGAGGGGAGGTGATGAGATGGACCTCTTGAAAGATGCAAGAAAAAAAGAGTGGTTTTGGCTGGAAAATGATTTGATTGATAGAGAAGATTTAAACATCTATGAAAAAATGATTTACATTGTCTTAGCTAGATATAGCAATGAAGAAAGTTCTTGTTTTCCAAGCTATAAAACAATATCAGAAAAAGCAGGTTGCAGCATAAGGCAAGTATCTAATATTTTAAATGAATTAGAGAACAAAGGACTAATAATAAGAGAAAATCGTAACCATGAAGGTAAAAAAGAGAAAAATAGTAACTTATATTTCTTAATATCTTCAAAAGCAAAGGTATGGAATGAAGTGCCTAACGTTAGGCATGAGGTGCCTAACCCTATGGCACCAGGTGCCTTACATGTTAGGCATGAGGTGCCCAGTAAAAAGACTTATAATAAAAAGACTTATATAAAAAGTAATACCACTCCACAAAATGAACCTAAAACTGATTATTTAGATCTAACATTTCTGGACTTAGATATAGAAAAAGTAAAACTAACTAAAGATGAATATGACAAACTTATAAGCAAGTTTGGGAAGAAATATATACACGATAAAATTGTTAGTTTAGAAAACTATATCGTAAATGGTAAGGGGAGTAGGTATAAAAGCCATTATAGGGCTTTAGTGACTTGGGGTAATGGAGATATTAGTAAAGGTATAATACCAGAAGTTGCAAAGGCTAAGAATCCACTTGCTGGCTTCAAAGAACTTTAAAAATTAAATAGGTAGGAGGGAATTAATTATGAAAGATGAAAAGTTAGAACTTACTGAAAAAGACTTGCACTGTATTGCAAGACATTTGGAAAATGAGGTAATGCAAGTAGCATTTAAAGGAAATAGAGAGGCCCTTAGATCTTGCCAGGTTTGTGATTATATAAAAGAATGTGAAGGAAATTTCACTCATGTAGATACTTTTATTAAATTAAGTAAAATGACAAATGTAGAGATTTTTAAAATTGGGAATTACAAAGCAGATGAAACTAAAATCTAATAAAAGATTAGGAGGTATTTTAAATGGAGAGTAAAGCGCATGAACTTACAGAACAAGATTTACAAAGACTGATTGAAGGATTAAGAGCTGATCCAGTTATAGCAGAAATGGTAATTGGTCTAGATGAGTCTGGCATAGCTGAAATTTGTGAGAAAATGAGAAATAAAATTATAAATCAATCTAAAAAAGATTATAAAACTAGATTAAGGGAGGGTTATAAAGAAATAGTTGCAAGCAATTTTAAAAAAAGAGTTATTCTCTTTGAAACTCCAGAACAATATACACAACTCATAGTTAATATAGTCGATACTTTGGTCAGTGAGGACGATTTAACTATAAGTCGTGCATGTGGTGCTTTGCATGATGTAGAGAAGTTGCTACCATTAATTGTAACATTTTAAGACTTGGAGGTGAAGTTCGCATGCGTGAAAAAGCTAAAAGAGTAAGAAGAAAATTATCTGATATTATGCTTATTTTAATGATAATGACCCTCTTTGGTGACATTTACTTTATTCATGGAGTTAAAAGTAGAATTGAAGAAATAGAAGGAATAAAGAAGACTATGCTTGAAGATCTCCAGGCAATAGAGAAAGACATGGAAAATATTAACTATGCAAAAGTAAATATATATGAAGATCTTCAAGCAATAAAAGGCACTATGAATAAATTAGAGATAAATTCAAATAAATAACATTTTTATATATTTTATTTATTATTGATGTCTATTTTGTTATCAATATCTAGAGAGATTTTATTTGGAATTTTAATATCTTCAGAACTTAAAAAATTTATATCAATATCGCAATTAATTTTTATTAAAGATTGAATCATAGCATGTTGGCACTTGCTAGAACTTTCTTCTGGTATAAAAGAATTAAAAAGAGTAACGCAAGCAAGAAATACTTTGATAACAAGTACAACATAATCTAAAATATCTTTCTTGTTCTCTAAAACATAATTTCTAGCATTTTTTAAAAATTCTTTTAAAGTTTCTGTATCTTTGTTTTTAGAGTCATTATCTTGAATTGAGTCATATAGTTCTTCTGTTGATTCAATAAAATTATCAGTGTCAAAATTAAAATCATCTAAGTTATAACTTTGAGCAGCTTTTATGAATTTATCATATATATCAGACATTGTTTTAATACTAGACCTTAGAGTACTATCATATGATGCATTGTTTCTAAAATCATGTAAGATATTTTGATATGTATAAAGAATTTCTGAAATATTAATGCCATAATTAACTGCACTTAAAATAGGTTTTAGATTAGTCTGATTAAATGAATTTAGAGTTTGCTTAGTTTGTTTGGTTGCCTCATGGTAAGTATAGTAAGAGTCTGGAATTGAACCATTTAAGATTTTTAACTGTTTTTCTATTTGTTTTAAATCATGCGGAATTGACAAATTAACACCACCAATCAATATATTTATAGGATGCACCCTACAAATATATTATATCAGAACAGAAAGGAATGATTAGGTGAATTATTCTTTAGAAGCAGAGCAAAGCATTTTAGGAAGTTTTCTTATAAATGACTCAATAGCATACAAAATAAGAGAACTAAAAGAAAATGATTTTTATTTTGAATCACATAAAATTATTTTATCTTGCATGAAGAAAATAATTGACTCAAATAAACCTTTAGATCTTTTGCTTTTGAAAAATGAACTAGAAAAAATAGATAGATTAATAGATGTTGGAGGAGTTAGTTACATTACCAGTTTAACAACTATAGTCATAACTACTTCAAACATAGACCACTATATAAAAATCATAAAAGAAAAGTTGTTAAAAAGACAAATTTCAGAATTAGCAAATGAATTAATTAATAATTCAAATTCAGATACAAGTATAGACGAATTGATTGTAGATATAAACGATTTAAAAGCACTTGTGACCACGAGTAGTGGCTTAAATGATAATTACATTGATGCGTCAAAAATAAAGCGTGAAAAAGGCGTACACAAGTCCATAAGCACAGGTTTTAATAAACTAAACAATATGCTAGATGGCTTTAGATATGGAACTCTTACAATTTTAACTGGTAAACCTGCATCTGGTAAATCAACTATAGTTAATCAGTTTATAGCAGAAGCAATTGCAAATAAAGAAAAAGCATTTTTGTATTCTGGAGAATTACCCTCTTTCATGGCCATGGAATGGTTTAGAAAAACTGTAGCTAATGATTACCACATAAAAGAATGTAAAAGTGTCTATGGAGGAACATACACAGATATTCCAGATTACGCCGTTGAGCTTATATCAGACTGGATAAAAGATAAATTTTTTCTCTATGATGAAGATGCAATAAGTGATGAAGTAAATCTACTAAATACCATAGAGCATTTATATTTAAAAAAAGGGGTTAGGCTCTTTGTACTTGACAATCTAATGACAATAAAAACTGGCAATAAGGCAGATAAATATGAGAGACAAGAGCAGATAGTAAGCAACTTAAAAAATCTCGCTAAAAAATATAACTTAGTAATAGTTTTAGTTGCACATCCTAGAAAAAATATGGGTGACATGAAGCCAACTATGTATGATGTATCTGGAGCAAGTGAGATTGTTAATTATGCAGATTATATTTTATCAACTTACAGAGTTATTGATGAAGAAGAAGAGACAGACGACACTTATTTATTAATTTTAAAAAATAGAATAACAGGAAAACAGAATATAAGTTTCAAAATGAATTTTTCAGAAAGAAGAAAAAGACTTTACACGACTAGTGAGGAGTTAAACAGAGATTACAAATATGATGCAAATAAACAATATGTGCGAGCAGAAATTCCAGAAGATGTATTTTAAAAAGAAATTAAGGAGAAAAAATAGGAAATTTCATAAAGTAATAAATTTGAACAAAATTCAATATTGAAGAATATAGAAATTCAATATTGAAAAAAATCATTTTTCAATATTGAAAATCGGATTTTGAAAAAGTATTGAATTTCAATACTAAAAAAAGTTTGGAAATATAGCATTTGCAAGGTTTATATAAATTAATTTCCTGACACAATCAGCACAGGTTTAGATATGCTAGCAAAAAAACTTAAAAGTAGTGTAAGGATAAAAAGGCTATATAAATTTATAAAAAGTTTTAAAAGTGTTATTAAATTATAGCCAAAGTTTATTAATTAATTTCCTCGTAGAAAAATATTATTTCAATAAATAAAGGAGTGATTTTACATGATAGCATTAGAAAAATTTGCAGGTGGAGTTCTAAAAGAAAAGTTTAATACAGAGTTACAAAAAGTTTTAGATAATATTGCAGACCCAAACACAGATTTTAAAAAAACAAGAAAAATTAGTTTAGAGATAGTGTTTAAAGCAAATGAAGATAGAGATCTTGCTGAAGTAGATATAAAATCCAAAGCAACTATAGTAGAAGCAAAAGCGACAACAACTAAAGTTATAATAGGAAAAGATTTAGAGACAGGAAGAGTTGAAGCATCTGAATTTAAGAACCAGCTAGCTGGCCAGTTATCTATAGATGTTTCAGATAGTAATGAAACTGATGAAATAGAAGAAAATAGTTCTGGTGTAATTGATTTTAGAAATGCAAGTTCAAAGTAGATTAAGAAAGTAAGTAAAATATAAATTTAAATAAAAAGGAGAATAAAAAAATGATAAAAAATGCGATGGAATATTTAGTTAAGTTAGGAAAAAGAGAAACAGTATGTGTAGATGGATTTAACTATACAACAGATAGATTAGAAATAATAGAAGAACCAAGGGCTAATGATTTAGAAATAACTACATTGAGTGGTTTAGTAGATTATATAAAAAGTGGCATAGATCATAAAGAAGATGAGTTGCTATTAATACAAGTCTTAACTCCAAGAAAAGTGCTTTTAAGATCTGCATTGAGAAAAAATAGAGATAGAGAGACTTATATTGAATGTGTAGCACTACTACCAGATAAAAGATTTGACAGACCTTTAGATTTAGACACTTTTAATATAATGTTGCAATCAGCATTTATAAAAAATAATGATAGAGATACACTTTTAAAAATTGCAGGGAATATCCAAGAATCTACAGTAAAAAATGTGGGAGATGATGGCGTTTCTCAATCTGTAACAATAAAAACAGGTGTCGCAAGTGTATCAGAAGCAATAGTTCCAAACAGAGTAAAATTGATTCCTTATCGTACTTTCCAGGAAGTGGAGCAACCAGAAAGTGAATTTATTTTCAGAATGAGTACTGGACCAGCAGCAGGATTATATGAAGCAGATGGTGGAGCATGGAAGAATCAAGCAATGTTAAATATTAAAGCATACCTACAAGAAGAATTAAAAGATTTTAAAAATGTAAATATAATTGCTTAGTTGAAAATTCAAGAGGGTTTATTAATAAGCCCTCTTGATAAAATAAGGAGGGTATTTAGATGAAAATGATTTGTCATATGAGTATTTTGGAGAAGGCAGAATTTACAGACAAAATTGCTAATGTAATCATGTCTACTGATGAAAAAATTGAAAAAGGAGATGCTTTTGTTGATGCAATTGAGGTTGTAAAGCAGATGGAGAGAAGAGAAAACGAAACATATAAGAAAGGAGACATTGCTATATGAATAATGTAGTTTTAGTTGGAAGATTAACAAGAGATCCAGAGTTAAGATATATTCCAGGTTATGGTACTCCAGTGGCTACTTTTTCGTTGGCCATTGATAGAGACTATGTAAAAAAAGATGGCGCTAAAGAAGTGGATTTTATACCAGTAGAGGTTATGGGTGGATCAGCAGAGTTTTGTGCTAACTATCTTACAAAAGGAAGATTGGTTTCGCTCCAGGGACGAATAAGAGTAGAAAAATACGAAGAAAATGGAGAGAAAAAAACTTATACAAAAGTTAGAACTAAAGCCGTTAATGCACTTGATCACAAACCAAAAGAAGAAGAAAAGAATAAAGATAAGGAAATTGGTTTTCAAGTTCTGGATGATGATGATATACCATTTTAAAAAGGGATAGTGAGGTTAAAAAAATGAGTAAAGTAAAATGTGAAGCCTGTAATAGAGAAATGGATTCAAAGCTACTTACTCCAGTCAGTGGGAGAAGAAAAGGCAAAGAGGTAACAGTTTATTTGTGTAATCATTGTATAGATGAAATTGTAAATAGAATAAATAATGGAGTATATGAATGGAAATGTAATGCAAAATAAGTGGATGGTGATTATATGAGAAGTTTGGAGGAGAGAAATAAGTTAGTTGAAGAAAATATAAATTTTGTATGGTTTATTATAAGAAGATATTTCAGAGTATTTATTTCAAAATATCCATATCTTCAAGATGATACATTTTCAGAAGGTTGTATTGGATTATGTAAAGCAGCTGATTATTTTGATAGTAAAAAAGGCATTGAGTTTACCACTTTTGCAGCTGTATGTATAAAAGGGCAAATATTTAAATTCATAAATAGATATGTTAAAAAACATTACAGAACAGATATAGATAGTTTTGAAAAATGCATCTATAAAAATACTCATGGTGAAGAAATAAGGATAGAAGATAGATTGGCTGGTAATGACAATGTAGATATAGAAAATGTTCATGTTATTAGATCTTGCATAAAAAGAAGTAAAATAGAAGATATAAAGAAAATAACGGAATTAAGAGAAAAAGGATATAGTCAAGAAGAAATAGGTAAAATACTTGGGACTAACCAAGTGGCAATATGCAGGAGACTCAAAAAATTAAAAGCTGAAATTAATATACTAGGAAAATAATATAATGATTTCAGTTTATTGGAGTTAATCAAATAACAATAAGTAGGTCACTTAAGATGTTAAGAGAAATTTAATGAATTGAGGAGGGGTAAAAATGAATAAAAGAATAAAGTTGAAAAAGGGATACTTCATAAAAAATGTGATATGAAATGCCCAATGCACCGATTTATAGTAAAGAGAAAAGCTATAACTTGCAATGGGTGTATAGGATGCAAGTTTAGGGATGATGTAGCTGAAAAAATGTGCAAAGAAAATGAAAAATTCTATTGTGAGGAGAGTTATTAATTGGATAAATTAAAAATAATTGGTGGTAGGGAAAATGAATGTCCAGTATGTGGTGGAAGTATATTTAAGCTTAAAACAAATATAGGAATTGTATGGCAGTGTAAAGACTGTGGTTGTATGTATCAAGATATGAACTGCAAAGAAAGTAAAAGGGGGTATTAAGGATGAGTTGCGTTATAAAATGTGATTTTTGTAATGAAACAATGGTAGAAATTCAAAATATAAAGGCATTCAGAATTGATAATAGAGGGAACATAATAAACATTGGAAAGGATATGTGTGGTAAATGTTGTGACGAATTATCTAAAGACAATGTGAATAAGAAAGTAACTAATTATGAAAAAATTAGAAATATGAACAAAGAAGAGATGTTTAAATTTATTGCTTACAATGGATCTTGTCAGTGGTGCATATATGAAGTTGAAACTTGTGACCTTAATTGTGACAAAGGTTACAAAAAATGGCTTGAAAGTGAGGTAGTGGAGTAATGAAAAAGATATTAATAATAACGATAGGAGTAGTTATTTCAATATTAATTATGTTTGCTTGTTTGTTTCTAGTAACTAAAAATAAAGCAATTGATTTAGAAGAGCAGGTCCAATCAGCAACTGCATCTGTAGAGGTGCAAGAAAAAAGGAGAATTGATTTAATTAAGAACCTAGTAGACTGCGTGAAAGACTATGCTAAATATGAAAATAGAACATTAAAAGAAGTAACTGACATGAGAGTAAGTGCAAATGATAAATCTATCAAGGAAGCAAAATTAAATATACAAGCAGTAGCAGAGAAGTACCCAGATTTAAAAGCTAATGAAAATTATAAACAATTAATGAGTGAGTTAAGTATAACTGAAAATATGATTGCACAACATAGAGAAAATTATAATATACAGATTCGTAATTACAATAAATATATAAGAAAATTTCCAGCAAATTTAATTTTAAATAGCATGGGATATGAAAAAATAGAATCTAAATATACTGAATATAAAGCCCAAGAGGATGCACCTCAAAATCTATTCAATTAAGAGGTGCATACATGAAATTTAAAACTTTTGAAATAACTAAAAGAGAATTTTTAGTAAGCATAATAATTGTTTGTGCGATGATTTGTTTTGGATTTTTCATTGATGATAAAGTACAATCAAAATTCTTAGAAGATAATGAAAGATATTGCAAAACAACTAAAATAAATAATGACAAAGATCTCTTTGATTATGCTATGAAAACAAGTGTGGGAGATTCTTTAATAAGTGGAAAATTTAAAAGTGTAGATTCTGTATCTATAGAAGAATTAAAAGGGGACTATTGGTTTATAGAAAGAACGGAAGAAAAATACACTATGCATACTAGAGTGGTTACCACTAAAGACAGTAAAGGCCATTCAAATAAACATACTGAAACATATTGGACTTGGGATTACCATGATTCAATAGAGAAAAAATGTAATAAATTTAATTTCCTGGGTAAAGAGTTTGATGTGAAAGTAATTACTAATTTATCTAAAGAGAGATTGCCATTAAAGAAAGATATATTTAAAAATACTAATCTTAAAATAAAAGGTAATTATGCTTACATTAATAGTAAGAGAAGGTACTATTATGAAGTTATACCGAAAGAATTTGATTGTACCATGTATGCTAATTTAAAAAATAATACTATAGCGAATCCAGCTGATAAAAACATAAAAGTTTTTAAGGGTGAATCTATACAGAATGTTTTAGAAAATAACGATTTTAATATAGGATTTTTTAAAGTAGTGTTTTGGATTATCTGGATATTAATAACTACAATCATTATATATGTATTTTATTATTTAAAAAGTGATTGGCTTGAAGATAGATAAAGATGTAAGAGGAGAAGATCAGACATGAAATGTAAAGTGTATCATGCTATTAAAAATATGAAAGATGCAAATGAGTTAATTGATAGATTTGAAACAGAAAATATATTCTTTGAATTAAATGACATAGATAATGAAAATATCTTAAATGGAGAAATAGATTTAACTGATATAGAAGATATTGCATCATTGCAATTTATATTAGATGGAGACTTATTTATATTTAATAGTTGTGATGAAATGATATTTATGAATAAATACACTCAAAAAGAGTTGGGACTTCAATAAATAATAGAGGAGAGATATTAAAAATGGATTTAAAATTAATTAGTAATATACCTAATTGGAAGGTAGAGGATCAGTTGGCAAAAATTGATGAAGAAGTAACTGAGTTTAAAGAGGCTATAGATACAGGAATGACTAAAGATATAATTGCAGAAGGACTAGATGTTTGTCAAACTATTTTAACAATGTTTCAAGTCTTAGAATTAGAAGATTATATTACAGAAGGTATAGAGATACATAATAAGAAACTAAGTGAAAGAGGATGGGATCTCAAAGAAATAGGAGATGACATACTTAATTTAATTAAAAATTCAATGATTAATGAATTAATTAATATGAATAAGAAATTAAAATGTGTTGACGAAAAAGAATTTAATGCAAAAATACAATTTTTAGATGTAGATAAACTATGGAATTTATGCATGCCTTTAGTTAACTTAAGTACTATAAAAGGAGTTAATGAAAGCATTGATGAAATGAAAATGGGAGAATTTCTAAAAAATATTAATTAAGGTAAGGAGGCAATCTAATATGCTGATAGAAGTAATTGAAAAAAATAATGAAAAATTACAACTAGGAGATATTATTGCAGTTAATGGTAATAACGAGTTGTATATGGTTATTGCTTTAAGAGAAACATTGGGTGAGCATGTTCTTGTAAATATAAGAAATGGTTATGAATCACTTGGTAGTTGTAAATCTTTAAGACATTTAGAAGGAGATTTAAAAAGAAGAGGTTATAAATTATATAGTTCTGATGATTATAAGTTGCGATTAGTGCCTAGAGAATAAGATATATTTCAAAAAAAGAAAAAAGGAGCATTACTCACGCTCCTACTTGTCAAAATTCTAAAACTATTATCAATATTATTATAACATAATTAGGAGTGTGAGGTAATGCAATCTAGTAAAAAGGACAATTTGTTTAGTGGCGCAGAAGGCAAGTTATATAATTATAAAAAAATAAAAGCAGAGATAGAAAAAATAGACATTGATATTCAGATGATAAAAAATGATTACAGAGGATGTAGTGGAGTTGAAATCAAAGAAAAAGCAGGCAAAACATATGATATTAAAAGTGTAGTTGAGATAGAGATTGAAGAAAAAGACAAAAAAATTGCTTTAAAAGAAAAAGAGAAGAGACATAAGGAATTGACAATAGAAAAAATAGATAATGCAATGAAAATATTAAGTGAAGAAGAAAAGAAAATAGTGCAGTATAAATATTTTTCAAACAGTAGGACATCTTGGGAATATGTTGGTAAAATGATTGGTTTTTCAGCAAGCAAGTGTAAACAAATGAGATTTGATATTATAGATAAGATAAAAGGATTACTATAAAAATGTCCGATTTGTGACGATTTTAAACCGTTTTATGTCCAAAAATAACCGATTTGTGACCGATTTATGTCCGATTTGTGTCTTTTAATCATGATAAGATTGTATTGTGAGAAAAATATATTTAATAAAAAAAGGCTTGGAATTTATGCTCCAGGCCTTTTTTAATACAATAAATTAAAAGGAGAGTGAATTATGAAATTTGAAGAAGTATTACCATTAATAAAAAGCGGAGAAAAAGCGTTTAGACTAGGCTGGAATGGAAAAGGGATGTTTGTAGTTAGACAAAAGGGTTATCCGCAAGGCATTCCATGCAATCTACAAACAGCTGAAGTATGGGGACTTAAAGAAGGAGATTTATTTAAGTGCGAACCATATCTTCAGATAAAAAATAGTAATAATTCGCATTCAATATGGGTACCTAGTACCGGAGATATATTTGCAGAGGATTGGGAAGTAATAAGATAGGAAAAAGTCTTATAAATAATTCATTTGATTATTTTGAAAGGAGTGTTTGAAATTAAACGTGACATAACAGAAGAAATTTCAAGTGCTGCATATGTACCAGATAATCTAAAATATTATGACAATGTAATGAAAGAAGCTCCTGGTATGTATGGAAGAGAATGTTCTTTAGATTTTATAAAGAAAAAGCAAGAAAAACTCTTGAAACTAAAAAAGAAGGTTAAGAAAAATTATGATTCTAATATTAATAAGATAGACTCATATCTAAAAATTTTAGAGGAAAGTATAATTGATGAGTCTGATCATGTTGAGTTGGTTGTCTTTAAATTATATTTGCAGTTAGAAAATGTTGTAAAAGTAACTGAAACTGTAAATAACTTAGGATTTAGAATAAAGACCAGTACTTATGCAAGAGAAAGAAAATATAGTACAAATGATATAACCTCTATAATCACAGATCCTTTTGCTAATGTAATTGAGGACTTAAAAATATTAGTGCAAGAGAGGCAAAGAAAAAATTATCATGGTAATAAGGAGTGTTTTTAATGAATGGAAGCACATAAAGGACAAAAAGTTAACCCTATTAAAGATATAGAGGATGTATTTAGACTTTTAAATTTTCTGGAAGAATGGAATGAAAGAAACTATTTATTAGCCCTCTTTGGAATGTGTACTGGACTTAGAATAGGAGATATATTAGCACTTAAAGTTGCAGATGTAACAGATATAAAGTTAGATAGAAAAGGAAATAAAATAAGAGTATCTAAAGATTGGATTAGAGTTATAGAGGAAAAAAGGGACTATGATAGAGAGGTTTTCTTATCTGATGTAATAAAGAGTGCTATAGAAAATTATACTCAAGATAAACCAGGTGAAGAGTTTATATTTAAAAGTGGCAAGAGGAAGAAATTTAATAGACCTATCCAAACAAGGCAAGCAGGAAGAATAATAAAAGGAGCAGCAGAAAAGGTAGGAATAAAAGAAAATGTTGCAACGCACTCTTTAAGAAAGACATTTGCAAGACATATTTATGATGAAGAAGAAAATAAGACTTATGCATTAGAACTTATAAGAAAGATTCTAGGACATAAGACAATAGAAATGACTAGAAGATATATAGGAATAGATAAGGATGAAGAAGTAAAGGCAATAACTAAATTTACTAATAAGTTAAAGAAAAGAAAAAGAAATTAGAATATCTTGTATTTTATCTAAAATTTAATATGTTACGTTTTTCAGCAACAGGACATTATTAGAATGTAAAGAACCTTAACGATAGAGTTTCCAAAGAATAGAATAGATTTATTAAAATGTCTGAAAATGTATGTTAAAGGTCATTTATACGAAGAATCTAAAGCAATGTATGAATATAAAAAATGAAGTAAAGGAGTGATTGTTTGAATGGCAAAGATATTGAAGTAGTCAATGATAGCTATAAGAGGTTAAGAGAATTATCAGAAGATGAGTCTAATGCAGTATATCTATTGATTTCAGGGCTGACAGTAACAGAGGTTGCTAAAGCAATTGGTGTTACTAGGCAAACTATTTATAACTGGATGAACAGAGAGCATATTAGGAAAGAAATTGACAGACGTAAACAAGAGCTAACAAACCAAGGAAATTTATTGATATTAAAGGATTTAGAAACTTATATCAATAACATCAAGGAATTAGCTAGTGATAAGAGTGATAAGAGGGTTATGTTAGCAGCTAATCAGTATCTTATAAATCGCATCTATGGTACTCCTACAAGTACAGTTATACAAGCAGAAGATGATAGTGGTGGTATGGGTATGGATACAACAGAGATAGAAGCAGCTATAGCTAAGATAAGAATAAGAACAAGCAAGAAGTAATTAGATATGAAATAAATCCTGCAAGAATATGTTTTAATTATGTTTGAAATCAATTAAAGCAAAACATATATTATATATATATTTACTTTAATAATTAAATCATAGATTGTATTTAACTTTAGATATATCTGATTTAATAAAATTTAGTGAGACTTAATAATTAAAGTTTCATACAGTGAAGTGATGTAGATTATTATAGTATATGTGAACCTATTGGAAATGCTAGATTCTTTTTAACTATGCCGAAAATACATATTTAAGGAATAGTTGAAAGATAATTAATAATTCTAATCAAAAAAATATTTCTTGCAAGAAAATAATTCAAAATACTTTAATATATTTATTTTTTTATTAATAGGGGGTGTCCTTCTATTTTGAAAAAATTATTTTTTATGGAAAATGAGTTCTGGAAATTTTCTAGCAAAATTTAAAAACCAGAGACATATTTCAGAGAGGGTGATTTTATTATAGAGAAAACTGTATTGTTTATTTTATTAACTATATTGCTAACTGAACCTAAAAAGAAAATAGAAGAAGTAAGAGGAAGTAAATACGAGTGGATAATTTAGAAAGAAATATACAATTAATATTTAGTTATCTAGCAAAGACTTTTATAAGGAATGGAGCAACTATAAAAGATGCTGAAAAAGAAGCAAATGAGATTATAAAAGCTAATTCAAACAATCTTTGGGGAGTTAATGGTCTCGCTTATCAACTTGGAAAAATAAATCTAGAATTTTTCTGTATGTATTTTATGCAAGACACATATTTACCAAAAGAAGATAATGCTGCTGCTCCTATAGCTAAAGTTCATCATGAGTTATGGGAAGATATACAAAAATCTATAATTGGAGATGGTTCACAACAATTAGGAAGGATTTATCCAAGAGGAACAGGTAAAAGTGCATTTGGAGATTTAGCAACAACTGTATGGTCACATTGTTATAAACATAAAACATATACTTTAATTTGCTCTGATATAGGATCTACAGCAGAGAAATTTGTAAAAGATATAAAAAATGCATTACTTGAAAATGAGTATATTAAAAAAGCATTTGGTGTTCTTTTAAATGACAATGATAGGAAATACATTTGTAATAGTACTCAACTAGAGCTAACAAATAAAACTTTTATTGAAGCAATATCATCTTCATCACCAATGAGAGGAAGAAAATACAATAACAACCGTCCTGATCTTATCATACTTGATGACTATCAGTCAGAAGAAAATGTTAGAACAGAAGATGCTAGAGAGAAAAAATTTAAAAGATTTTCTGATGATGTAAAATATGCTGCTCAAAAACCAGTAATCAGAAATGGTAAAACTATAAAAAGAGGAACAACTTTTATAGCATTAGGAACCTTACAACACAAAGAATGTTTCTATAGTAGACTAAAAAATTTACCAACTTGGAAATTTAAATGTGAAAAAGGAGTTTTAGTCGATAATGTAGATGAATTATTTAATTCTAGTTTATGGCTTAATTTCAAAGAGATCTTATTTGATTTTAAAAATACAAATCATCTTGAAGATGCTAAAGAATTTTACTGGGAAAATGAAAAAGAAATGAAATTTCCTATACTATGGCCAAGTTTTTGGGATTGTTTGGACATGGCTTTAAGTTATTATGAAAATCCAACATCTTTTAAACAAGAGGTACAAAATGATGTAAATTCAATAGGTGAGAAATGGTTTAAAACAATCAGAACTGAATCTAGAGAATGTATAGAAACTCATACATTTAAAAAAACAATGTTATTATGTGACCCAGCATCTGCAGGTGGTTCTAAACATGACTATAGTGCTTTTCTTGTTGGAAGTGAATCAGAAAATGGTTTACTATATGGTAGATTGGCAGAATTATCCAAAATAAATGCTAGAACTGATTTTGATAAATATATAGACCACATGATTTATTTATTAAAAGTGTATCCAAATATAACACATGTTTATATAGAAAAAAATACATTTAATGGTGCAGATGCTAATCAATTAGAACTTAAAATAAAAAATGATGATGTTCTTTACTATAGAGATATAGAAATCATTAATGAGCACCAAAAGAAAAATAAAGATGATAAAATCTCTACTTTAATACCTGTTTTAAATAAAGGTCAAATGATTTTTGCAGAAGAAGATAAGGAATTTATACAGCAAATCCTTGATTTCACAGGGCAAAAGTATTCTCTGCATGATGATGCGCCAGACATATCATCAGAATTTATTAATCGCATTAACAACATAAAAGTTTCTGAAACAGTAAATATCTTTGACAGAAAATTATTAGGTTTTTAGCTTGGAGGTGATTTATTGGCTAATAGATCAAAGTTTGAAGAGGTTCAAAAAACTTTAACTAAAAAAGGAAAGAAGTTCAATGTTGGAATAGGAAAAGATGAAAAAGGATATTTTGCATATACACACAGAGCAAGAAGTAAAAGTTATATTTCAAAGCAAAATATTCCAATTAAAGTTTTAAGATTTATAGAGTCTACAGGATAGGATGTGTTATTAATGGAATTAGATTTAGACTTAATAAAAGAAATATATGATGATTGGAACTCTAATAAATCCGAATATGATACTATGTACAAATATTACAAAGGCGAAACTGATGCTATTAGTAACTATAAAATGGTTACCAAGAGATCTAATAATAAGATAAACACTAATTTCTTAAAAAAGTTTATTAATGAAGAAGTCGCTTATTCTCTTGCAAATAAGATTACCTATACAAGTAGATCTGGTGATGAGAAGATTATAAATGATTTAGAATACTATACTTGCCATTGGAGTAAAAAGCATGACTCAGATTTATTGAGGTATGCACTATTATTTGGGCTTTGCTATGAACTTTACTATGTAAAAGATGATGAAATACAAGTAAAAATAATAAAGCCAACAAATGGCTGTCATTATGAAAATGAAAATGGAGAAATAGTATGCTTTATTAGAGAGTTTACTAAGAACTTTGAAGATGAAACATATATAGATGTATATGATAAAGAATACATCTATCATTTTGATTCAAATTTTAAAGAAGTTGAAAGTCCTACAGTAAACAATATATTTGATGGCAATGTTCCAATATCAGTTTGCAAAAGAAGTGATGAGTTAGGTAAAAATACAATATATAATGACATAAAAGGGTTACAAGATGCTTATGAAACTAATTTGAGTGATATAAGTAATGAAATTAGTGATTTTAGAAATGCTTATTTAACCTTCTCTGGATGCAATATTAAAGAAGATGATTTGCCAAGGATGAAAGAGCTTGGAATACTTCAAGTTAATGGAGATGGAAAGATAGAGTGGCTTATTAAAGATATGAATGATACATTTGTTCAAAATACACTATCTTCAATAAAAGAAAACATGTATGAAATTACATCTCATATAAATCACAATGAAAAAATGCAAAGTAATACATCAAGTCTAGCAGTTATAGCAAGATTAATCAGTACAGAGTGGATTTGTAGCCAAAATAATGATAGTATTGCAGATACTTTATTTAATAGGTACAAATTATTGTGCATTTGGATTAATAAAAAGTATGGTTTTGACTATGATTATAAAGATATTAAGGCTAAGTTTACCCCTAAGATACCACGAGATGATTTAGTTGTAGCAAATATACTAAGTCAACTTGGAGATAAATTATCTACTGAAACTGGATTGTCTCAACTAAGTTTCATTGATAATCCTCATGCTGAAATAGAAAAGACTAAAAAAGAGCAGGAAATGATTTCAGAGGGAGAGATTTTATTAGATGAATCAGAAATTGATAACTAAATTAACTGAAGATATATATAAATCTGCTGAAAATAGAACAAAGTCATTTTATAAATATCAAAAAGAAAACAGGGATAAACTCTTGTTAGAAATAGCTAAAATATTGTTATCATACAACATCATTGATGAATATGTAAAAATTAATGATAAGGATAAAAAAAGTTTAAGGGTAAAACTTAATAAAATTATAAATGAGTATTCTAACAATTATGATGAAGAAGTCAAGGATATAGAAACTATTTTATCTGATTCATCTAAGAATAAATATTCAAATTTGATAATTCTATTGGGAGTAATACTGAAGATAGAAGATATGAACAATAAAGTTATAAATAAGATAGTGAATAATAAGGTTGATGGAAAGCAGTGGAGTGACAGGCTTTGGAAGAATAAAAAAGGTATAGAAGAATCATTAAAAAAAGAAATAAAGAGTTTTCTAAATGGAAAAACTTCTGTAAATAAGATAGAAAAAGTAATAAGAGATAAATATTCAACTGGTGCAGGACAAACTAGTAGACTAATAGAAAATGAAGTTGCCAGGTGTCAAAGTGAAGTAAACGAGTATTTTTTCAAAACACAAGGCATTATAAAAGTAATGTATTGTGCAGATTTAGATTCTCGCACATGTAGTGATTGTTCTATGTACAATGGAGTGATATTTTATGTCAATGAAGATAGACCCTCTTTGCCTAGACACTGTCACTGTAGATGTCAGTATATACCTGTTTAACACTTATTAATTAATTTAATAGGTGTTTTTATTATGTCTAAAAAAATATGAGGTGAAATATGAAAGTTGAAATATTAGGAACAGAATATCTAGTGATAGAGAAATTTGAAAGCGAAGATGCGCTATTAAAAGAAAGAGCTGGATATTGCGATCACTCTGTTAAAGAAATTGTTATAGAGAAAATAAATTCTGAAGAAGGTTCATTAAAAGATTTGAGTGTATATAAAAATGAAGTTGTTAGACATGAAATAATTCATGCATTTCTTAGTGAAAGTGGATTAAAGAGTTGCAGTTCTTGGGCTACAAATGAAGAAATGATTGACTTCTTTGCAATTCAATTTCCTAAATTAGTAAAGATTATGAATAAAATAGAATGTTTGAATTAAATTTTTAAAAAAGGAGAACTCGATAGATGTTAAAAAAAGAAGTATTAGAATTACTAAAAGAGATAGAAGATGATGCAGAAATAGATTCATTGTTGCAATCGACGGATTTGTTTAAATCTGCATCTGATAAAAAACTTACAATAGAAGAATTTAGAGAATTAATTAATAATGATGCAAATTTTAAAGCGCTTATAGACAATGAAAAAAACAAATATCATAGTGAAGCACTTGAAAACTTCAAGAAAAAAGATATGCAAACACTTATAAGTGCTGAAGTTCTAAAAAGAACTGGAGCAAATGAAACTGAAGAACAAAAAGCGATAAGAGAATTAAGAGAAAGTTTAAATAAATTAGAGAAAGAAAAGCAGCATGCAGAAAAAATTTCTAAATATAAAGATATTTTAGTTGAAAAGAAAATACCTACAAACTTAATTGAATATCTACTATCTGATGATGATGATAAAACAAATGCAAATATAGAGATATTTGAAAATTCGATGAAACAGTATGTGCAATCAAGAGTAGATGAAAGAATTAAAGATGGTTCATACGTTCCACCTGGCAAAGATAGTGCAGGTTCGCTATCAGAAATCAGAAAACAAATAAAACAAGGACTAAATAGTCTTTAGTATAAAAAGAAAGGATGATTTATAAATGGCAAATTTATTAGAATATGTAACGCTTTTTCAACAAGAATTAGATATGCAAACTGTTGCTGGCTCAACTACTGGATGGATGGAAAAAAATGCTGGCCAAGTTATATATGATGGAGGTAGAGAAGTAAAAGTTCCTAAAGTTTCTATGGATGGTTTAGGGGATTATGATAGATCTAAAGGTTATGCTCCAGGTGCAGTTACTCTTGAATATGAAACAATGAAGATGGAAATGGACAGAGGTAGAGAGTTTATGCTCGATTCAATGGATGTAAATGAAACTAATTTTATTGTAAATGCATCTTCTGTAATGGGATTATTTCAAAAGCAACATGTTATACCAGAAATAGATGCATATAGATACTCAAAGATATTTTCAGAAGTTTCTAAGGTTGATGAGCGTGTAAAATATTCTTATGAAGCATCTGCTGCAACAATTTTAAGTGAATTAAAATATCAAATAGCATCAATTCAAGATTCAGTTGGAGAAATACCTCTTGTTATTAGCATGTCTAGTATGATTGCAAGTATATTAGAGCAATCCACTCAGCTGGATGATATTGAATTTGGTGATGGAGATATAAAGAGAGTTGTAAAATCTATAGATGATGTACCTATAATAAAAGTTCCGTCAAAAAGAATGAAAACAGAATATATATTCATGGATGGAAAAACATCTGGCCAAACGGGAGGAGGATTCAAAGAAGGACCAAAAGCACTAGATATAAACTGGTTAATAACTCCATCTTCTGCTCCAATTGCAGTATCTAAAACTGACAAACCAAGAATATTTACTCCAGATCAAAATCAAACAGCAGATGCTTATAAAATAGATTATAGAAAATATCATGATTTATGGTTATTAGAGGAGCAATTAAAACTTTGTAGGGCATCTGTAAAACAAGCTAAGGCTGTACAAGAGTAAAGGAGTTATTTTAAATGTTTGTATTGAAAAAAAAGAATGTAATTAAAGTTGTTGAAGATGAAAATTCGAGAGATAAATTGACTTTAAAAGGATTTAAAATATATTTAGAAGAAGCAACTAAAGAGAATATTGAGAAAAAAGAGGAAAAAATCGAAATAGTTAAACAAAACTCTAATGATTTATTTAATCTATCTAAACCAGAACTTATGGAAATTGCTAAAGGTAAGAATATAAAAGGATATTCAACTAAAACTAAAGAAGAATTAATTCAATTACTGGATGAGTGCAATGCTTGATAATATTAAGTTAGTTTTAGGAATAGAAAATGATAGATATGATAAATTAATAATCCTTTATATAAAGAAGATAAGTGAAATGGTTTTAGAATATTGTTCTAGGCAGGAACTAAGTATAGCACTAGAAGGGTTTGTGGAGGAAAAAGTAATATCAATATTATCTTCAAGATTTGAGGAACTTAAGAAAAATAGCGGCCTTGATAATCTAGAAAAAAACTTAAAAGCAATAACTAGAGGTGATACAAAAATAGAATATAATACTTTAACATTGCAAACTGCTGAAAATAGCATAAGTTCATCATCTTTTTTAACTGATACTGATAAAAAATTTCTAAGCCCATTTTGTATTGTTAATATGTACTAAGAGGTGATTAAATGACTGAAGCAGATATATTAGAAATGACGTATCTTGATAAAATGACTATCATTAGAAAATCAAAAGGCTGGAATGAAGAAACATGTTCTAATGATTTTAGTAATGTTGTTATAGCTGAAAATATACCTTGTGCAATTTCAAGGAAAGAAGAAGCTCTTGTAAGTGGTGATATTGGAGCTATAGTCGTAAATAGAAAGCTATTTTGCAGACCAGAAGTAGATATAAAAATAGGCGACACTATAAATGCAACTTATAGTCATGGAGAAGAAGCTATATTTAAGGTTTCTAAGGCAAATATATATCCAAGCCATATGGAAATACCTATTACAGAAGCGGAGAGAATATAATGGGAATAGATAATTTAGGAGTCTTTGAAGCATTAGCATTAGATTTAGGTCTAAATGCCTCTAACTTTAATAGAAAAATTAAGAAGTTTACAAAAGAAACTGGGCAAGAACTAGCAGAAAATATAAGAGATGAAACTCCTGTAAAAACTGAAAAGTTAAAAAAGGGATGGGAAGAAAAGCAACCAGAATATGATACTTATATTGTTAAAAATGAAGTTGATTATGCTACTTTGGTAAACAATGGCCATGCAACTAAAAATGGTGGCATTGTTCCAGGTGTTTTTATGGTAGAAAAAGCTATTGAAAAAACAAAAGAAAATATGACAAGTGCAAAAGCGAATTTATTTGATTGGTAGGTGATTAGTTGCTTACAAACAGAGATATTATAATAGCAGTTAATAAAAGAATAGAAAGTGAGTTTAGAGATACAGATATTTTTATTAATGAGGATAATATACAAGGCTTTGAGGAGGCTTGTTTTTTTGTGCAACTTTTACCTGTTTCTAATAATATTGCAAATAAAATTTTAGATATTAAAAAGATATTCATAGATATTGAGTATTACCAAAAAGCTAGAAAAAATAAATTAAATCTATATGACATACAAAGTAGATTAGAAAAAATATTTAACAGAAACATTAGAGTTAAAGATAGGAGTTTAACTATAGAAAATATATCTCCATCGATTGCAAAAGATCCTGTAGGATATAAACTAACTTTTCTAATGACTGTATCTTATTTTGAAGAAGTCTATTTTGAAAATGAAACATTTGAAATTATAGAAAATGTAGATTTAAAGATAGGAAGTGATTAAATGGGTTTACCAGAAATTAATATTTCTTTTATCCAAGCAGGAAAAACTTTTATTAAACGTTCTGGAGGTATTGTAGCACTTATTTTAAAAGATACAAAAAATATAGGGTTAGTTGAGATAAAAGAAATAGAGGATATTCCAGAAAATTATTCTGCTGTTAATTTAGATTATATAAAAATGGCTATGAAGGGAAATGTGTATCCACCAAACAAAATATTAGTTTATACATTAGATACAGATGAATTAATAGATGATGCTTTAGATTTTTTTGAAACTTGCGAGTTTAATTATCTTTGTATGCCAGAAGAGACAGAGCAGGATTTACCTAAAATCAAAACATGGATTAAGAAGATGAGAGAAGATAATAAAACAAAGGTTAAAGCTATTACTGCAAGTAATTCAGCAGACTATGAAGGTATAATAAACTTTACAGCAACTGATATTGAAGTTGAAGATAAAAAATACACTTCAAATGAATTTCTACCAAGAATAGCAGGTTTTATTGCAGGAACTCCATCAACTCAATCTGTAACATATGCAGAAGTACCAGAAGTTACTAATATACCTAAATTAACAAGGGTTGAAGCAAATGCAAGGATAAATAATGGAGAGCTAATTTTAATAAAAGAAAGCGGAGCTATAGTAATCGCTAGAGGAGTTACATCCTTTACAACAACTACTGATTCAAAAGGTGATATATTCAAAAAGATTAAGTTAGTTGATACATTGGACCAAATTCATAACGATATTAAAAAGATAATTGTAAGAAATTATATAGGAAAAACACCAAACACTTATGATAACAAGTGTTTGCTTATTGTTGCAATACAATTATATCTTCAAGAATTAGAAAAAGAAGGTTTAATTGATGAAGGTTCAACTGTAGAAATTAATTTAGATGCTCAAAGAGCATGGCTAAAAAAACAAAATATAGATATATCTAATATGGAAGAACAAGAGATAAAAGAATACAATACTGACACTCTTGTATTTTTAAAAGCAAAAATTAAATTAATAGATGCAATGGAAGATGTATATTTAGACATCTCTATGTAGTTTGGAGGTTAAAATTTGAAAGCTAAAATAGATGCAAAAAGAATAATTTCTGGTACTTTTGGAGAGTGTTGGCTAGATAATAAGCAACTTACATCAACAAAAGGAATGGAAGCCAAGGTTGATATAGATAAAGAAGAAATAAAATTATGTGGTCAAATAATGACCACATATAAAATGATTGGTGCAACTGGAAAAGGATCTATAACTCTTTATAAGATAAGTACCTTATTTGGCGAGTATGTCGAAAAAATGTTAAATGAAGGTAAAGAATTTAAAGTAACTATAATAAGTAAATTACAAGATCCAGATTCATATGGTTCTGAGAGAATTGCACTTTATGGATGTATGTTTGATGATTTAACTTTAGCTGATTGGGAAGCTGCGAAAGTTGGAGAAATAGAAGTTCCTTTTACATTTGAAGGTTTTGAATACTTAGATAAAATAAAAGAAAAATAGGAGGATTTTTATTATATGAATACAGTAGAAAAATTATTAAATATGGATGCAGGTAAATTGAAAATGCCATCTAGCGCATTTGAATTATATTGTAAAAAACTGGATGATACTTTAGAGATAGAGTGTAAGGCTATTGATCCAGAACGTTTTGACGAAATAAGAATGAACTCTATGGATGTTAATAGCGGAGATGTAGAAAACATTAACATATATGAACTTAAAGTAAATACAATATTAGAATCATGCCCAATATTTAGCAATATGGAATTAGTTAAAAAATTTAGTGCAATTACACCTAAAGAATTAATTAAAAAGCTATTACTTAGTGGTGAAATAGATAAATTATACGAGGAAGTTAATAAAGTAAATGGCATAGATGCAGAGGGTGATAAAAAAAGACAGAAAGAAAGAGCTAAAGATATAAAAAACTAATAAAAACGGATGGAGAAGTTAACTTGATGTATTTATTATTTAAGTATAAAGGTATAATGCCATCCGTTTCTTATTGTATGCTAAAAGGCGAAAAGGAAATTACTAGTATCTTCATGGATCAAGAATTAGACGAGAGAAAAGAAGAAACGAAAGCTGGCGCTGGAAGGTGGTTTTAATAGATGAGTGATGGTACAAGAGTTTTACAAGCAATTATAAGAATGAGAGACGAAGCTAGTGCAACTTTAAGAAGAGTTGCAGCAAATACAAGATCTCTGCATGACTCAACTTCTAGCGCCTCTAAGGCTTTAAATAATGTCCAAAACAATTTAAAAAATGTTGGTTCTACCGCTTTAAAAACAGGTAGTGCTATAGCTGCTGTGTCTGGTGGGATACTCGCTTTAAGTGCAAAATCTGCAATAGAATTCGAAAGTGCTTTTGCGGGAGTTAAAAAGACTGTAAATGCAAGTGATGCAGATATTAATACGTTTAAGAAAAATATCATGGATTTATCTAAAAATATGCCACAAACGGCAGTTGAGATTAGTGCAGTTGGAGAAGCAGCAGGACAATTAGGTATCAAAGTCGGTAAAAATGCATCTAACATTACAAATTTTACAAAAACGATGGTTATGCTTGGAGATGCAACGAACATGTCATCTGATGAAGCAGCTACAGCATTAGCGAGATTTGCAAATATCGTTCAAATGCCACAGAAAAACTTTGATAGACTTGGAGCAACGATAGTTCAACTTGGAAATAACCTAGCAACTACAGAGAGTGAAATTGTTGAAATGGCCCTTAGGCTTGCTGGTTCTGGAAAACAAGTTGGGATGTCTGAGGCGCAAATAATATCTTTCGCTGGTGCATTAAGTTCAGTTGGTATAAAAGCAGAAGCAGGAGGTTCTGCTTTTTCTAAGGTTATGCAACAAATGCAATTAGCATGCGAAATGGGAGGAAGTAAATTAAACAACTTTGCAAAAGTTGCTGGCATGAGTGCATCAAAATTTAAAGAGTCGTTTCAAAAAGATGCTGCTGGAGCAATTATATCATTTGTCAAAGGACTTGGAGATGCAAAAAAACATGGAAATAGTGCTATAAAAATGTTAAATAAGATGGGAATAACTGAAATAGGCATGACTGATGCTTTACTTAGAGCAAGTGGAGCAGGTGATCTATTTAACAACGCTATTCAACTTGGAAATGACGCTTGGAAAGAGAATGTAGCACTAACAAATGAAGCAAATCAAAGATATTCAACGACAGAATCGCAGCTTAAGATGATGAAAAATCAGATTACTCAAGTAGCAATAATTATAGGGAATAATTTATTACCTTTTATAAGAAGTGCAGTCCAAGTTGTATCTAATATGGCTAATGCTTTCTCTAACTTGCCTCCAGCCTTCCAATCAACTGTAACAGGTATATTGTTAGCTGTTACAACATTTGGCTTGTTGTTGGCTACTGTAGGGATTGTAAGTCTTGTTATTTCTAAAGCAGCAGGCTTATTCGCTTTCTTTATACCTATAATATTAAGAACAAAAGTTGCATTTAGAGCCTTTGTAATTGGAATGAAACCATTAAGTGCAGTATTTTTAGCTGTAATGGGTCCTATGGGTTGGACTATAGCAGCTGTAATAGCATTATCAGTAGCCTTTACTATTGCTTATGCTAAATCTGAAGTATTTAGAAATAAAGTTAATTCATTAGTAAAATCATTTACAGAATTCGCAAAGCCTATAGTAAATTTTTGTATGCCTGCACTTAAACAATTAGGAGAGAAATTTAAAGAGTTGTTATCAGCATTTGGTCCACTATTTGCATCTATTTTAAACTTAGGAAGTGTAATAATGAAGGTACTAGGACCTGTTTTAATTGGTGTAATAGGTTTTCATATAGCAAAATTAGTTGTAGTTTTATCTACTCTAGCAACTGCATTCAAAGCTGTAGTTGATACTATAACTAATGTATTAAATGGCCTTGCATCTATTTTAAATGGAATATTTGATTTAATTATAGGCATTGTCACAGGCGATAGTAAAAAGATGATGAATGGAGTTAAGCAAATATTCGATGGTGGAACTAAAATTATAAAATCAATTTGGAAAGGTTTCATAGACTTTGTAACTGCTCCTATACAAGCTATAGCTGATATAGCTGACAGTTTATTTAAAGATAAAGCTAAATGGCTTACAGATAAATGGAGAGATTTAAGAACATCATTAGAAAATCCAATAGAGGCAACTGCTAAAATTGCTACTAAAACAAATGTAAATATTCCAGGAAGTAAAGCAGCAGATGCAGCTGGAAAATCAACTCCAAACACAGGAGGATTAAAACAAACAGTAGCAAATCTAAAAGGTTCATTTAGTAATTTTAAAACTTTTATTAAGCCTATGACAGATTCTATAAGCCAAGGAGTTGAATCTGGAAAATCTAAATTTACAGAGTTACAAAATAAAATATTAAATGATGTCAAGCCTGCACTAAAGGTTTTAGAAGATTCTGGAGTAAATTTTAAGAATAAATTTAAGGAGTCAATAACTTCAATAAAAGATAAATTTAATGAATTAAAGGATATATTAGCTGGAAACATTAAAACAAATATAGATAATCTAGTAAAAGCATTTGAACCTTTAAAACCTCATTTAGATAATTTGAAAGATTGCTTTGATAAAATTAAAAAAGCAATTACTGATTTTTTCACTCCAGCCAAACAAGTTGGAGATACAGCAAACCAAGTAAGCCAACCAATGGACAATATTAAAAAGTCTACTGATGGTATAAAGTTAGCATTTCAAAACTTAGGTCAGGCACTTGCCCCTGTTAAAGCTTGGTTCCAAGGATTTATGCCTTTCCTATCACAAATAGGACAGCAATTATTACCAGCTATAGGAATAGCAATAGCTGGTGTTGTTGGAGGAATAATTTTAGCATTTATATGGTTTTTAAATACATTAACTGCAATAATAACAACTGTTTCTGGAGTTATAAACGGAATCATATCTTTTATATCTGGAATTGTAAATGTTGTAATGGGACTTATAACAGGAAATGCTGATCAAACTATGGATGGACTTAAGCAAATATTTGATGGTGGAGTAGGTATAGTAAAGTCTATATGGAATGGGCTTGTTGATTTAGTTAGTGGGATACTTGAACCTGTAATAGATCTTGCTGACTCACTTTTTAAAGATAAGGTTAAAGGTGTAAAAGAGGCTTGGAATAAACTAAAAAAATTCCTTCATGATCCAATATCAGGAACAATAGAAATATTTAAAAAAGGTCCTAGTTTACAAGTTGGAAAAGGTGCAGATGCTGCTGGCAAAAGCCCAAGAAAAGCATTTGGTATAAATAGAGTTCCTCGAAATGATTATTTAATAAGAGCACATGAAGGAGAGAAACTTTTAACCAAGCAGGAGGCCAATCAATATAAAAGAAATAATTCAAATGGTAGTTTATTAATTGATAAATTGGCAGATACAATAATTGTAAGAGAAGAGGCTGACATAGATAAAATAGTAAGAAAACTAAATAAAAAAATATCTATTGCAAAAGTTGGAGGCGTCCTGTAAATTATCGTGCTATAATTGTAGTATATAATTTACAGGGGGTTATGTTATGAATAAAAAAATACTAGTATTGGCAATATCAATTATACTATCTTTAAGTTTAGTTGGATGCAGCACAAATAATTCAAAAAATAGAGATAGTAAATCTAAGCAAAACACAGAGGAAGTTAAAAATCATAAAATAGGCGAAGTTGTTGATTTAGATGGAGCAAAAGTATCTTTTAAAAATATTAGGAAATTAGAAACAAATAGTAATGATTATGCTGTTGAAATTGAAATAACTAATACAGGTGATAATGATTTACAAAGTGATTATCTAGAAAACTATATATTAAAATCAAGTGACAATACTACTGGAGAAGCAATAAATAACCAAGAATTAAATGGAGAGTTAATGTTTGATACAATACGCCCAGGAGATACTTTGAAAGGTGAAATAGCATTCGAACTTACAAAAGATGCAACACCAAAAACACTTGAAATTGCTTATGAAAATGTAGGAAAATATACAGTATTTGATTTATAATAATTATCTTAAAAGACACTTATTGAAATAAGTGTCTTTTGTTTTAGGAGGAGTTTAATGGAAATATGGTTAAGGCAAGCAAATAATACATTTAGGTTTCCTGTTATTCCACCCTCTTTTGAAATAAATGGAAGTGCAACAATAAATACATCTAATATTTTAAGTGTTGGAGATATTGCAGTATTTGGAGGGTTAGGGCTTAAAACTATAGAACTATCCTCTTTTTTCCCTAATCAAGAATATAGTTTTTGTAATTACAACGGATTTCCAAAACCATATGATTGTGTAAATTTAATAGAAGGTTGGATGAAAGAAGGATATATATTAAGATTTACCATTACAGAAACAAATATAAATTTTGAATGTATAATAACAGATTTTAATTACAGAGAACAAGATTGTTCTAGGGATGTTTATTTCACTTTAAGCTTAAAAGAATATAGGAGAATACAAATATCTAAAGTTAATACTGTTACAAATGAAAAATTATCTTCTAGTCTTGATCTTCCTCTGACTAAAGGGTTTGAGACAAAAAATAAAAAAACTCATAAAGTCGTTGAGGGTGATACGCTCTTTAAAATAGCTAAAAAATATTATGGCAATGGCGATTTGTGGGAGAAGATTTATGAAGCTAATAAAGATAAAATTAAAAGTCCAAACATCATAAAAAATGGTTGGATTTTAACAATTCCTTAAAATGGCGGTGATTTATAATTAATAAAATCAAAATACAAGTTCATATAAAAAATGGAAATATATATAATGTAACTGATTTAGTAGATAAATGCACTTGGTCTGGTGATTATAGATCACCATCAAGAACTTTAGAATTTTCTATAATCCAATCTGCAAGTGATATTAATTTTAGGCAAATAGATATTCCAGTAGCAAGTACAGTTTGTTTCTATGTTGATGATAAAGAACTTTTTAGAGGGATGATAATAGATAGATCTTTAGACTCAAGCAATAACATGATTGATTTCACTGCAAAAGATATGGGTTTTTTACTTTTACAAAGCGAAGTGTCATACAATTTTAAAGATAGACTAGTTGAAGATATTGCGAAACAGGTTTTTGTAGATAATAAACTCCCACTAGGTAATTTGCCTAGAACCAACGTTAAATATACAAAAATGTTTATTGGTGTAACTGGCTATGATACTATAATGAGTGTTTATACAGAAGCAAGCAAGACAACTAAAAAAAAGTATCTGATAGAGTCTAATATTGATAAATTTAATGTCATTGAAAAGGGTGTAGTTACTTTAAATATAACATTTGAAGAAGGTTTTAATCTTATTAATACTAGTTTTTCAGAGAGTATGGAGAATGTAAAAAATAAAGTACTAGTTGTTGATCAGTATGGTAATAAGATTAGCGAAAAGATAAATGACTCTATATTTAAAGATATTGGGGTAATTATGCAAAAGGTAATACAGCAACAAGAAAATAGTACCATAGATATAGAAAGCGAGTTTAAAGGAATTGAAAAGACTTGCTCTCTAAAAGGATATGGTGATATAAGTTGTGTAACTGGCAGAGGTGTAAAAGTAAAAGACTCATATACAAAACTTGTAGGTCTTTTTTATATAGATACAGATAAACATACATGGCAAAATGGAGATTATCAAATTGAATTAGAACTTAATTTTGAGAATATAATGGATGAGAAATCTGCTGGTCAAGATGAACAAAAAGAAGATGGTTCAGAGTATACTGGAGGAACAGAATATCCTGCTGAGTTTACTGCTTATTGTCCTAGAAAATCTGAGGGTGGAGATAAAGATTGTAGAGGTAAAAAACTTGAACCATCTAAAAAAACATGTGCGGCTCCTATGGTTGGAGCATATGAAAAATCTTACTATACAAAAGATTTCCTAAATAAACATCCTCTTATGAGATATGGAGATGAAATACAGTTAGTTACAGGTGTTTCAAATCGAGATGGAACATATAAAGTAAATGATAATGGCTCTGCAATAATTATAGAAAAGGATGGAACATACCATATAGATATTTTATTTGGAAATGTTGAAGAAGCCAATAACTTTGGAAGAAGAAAAGGAAAGATTATCATTGGTGGTTATGCTGGAAACGTGACAGAAAGAGCAAAAACTGTTATAACTGAAGCAAGAAAACACCTTGGAAAACCATACAAATGGGGTGGTAATGGACCAAGTAATTTTGACTGTTCTGGACTTATGGTATATTGCTTTAAAAAAGTTAATGTTAATTTACCAAGAACATCTAGCCAACAATCTAAAGTTGGTAAAAAAGTAGAGAAAAACAATTTACAAGCAGGAGACTTAGTATTTTTCCATAATCCAGTTAGTCATGTTGGTTTATATACAGGCAATGGAGAATTTTTACATGCGCCACAAACAGGAGATGTAGTCAAAATAAGTAAGTTAAGTAATAGAAAAGATTTTAATACAGCTAGAAGAGTTTTATAAAAAGAGGTGATAGCATGGCAGATCCAATTAATGAATTTATAGGAATAATGAGACAAGAAGGTAAATTTCATAATGAACCTTCTTTTTTTATTGGTAAAGTTAAAGATAAATTACCAGATTTAAAGATAGAGATAAATAATCTTTTATTGGAAAAAGAAAATCTTTTAATAGACAGCTGGATTCTTGATAGACAAATAGAATCTTTTAATACAGAAATAAATAAAGAGCACAAACATAATATAAAAAATCCTTTTACTAATAACCTTGAATCTGGAGATATGGTAATAATGTTTAAAATAGGTGAAAAATTTGCTATTGTAAGTAAATTGGTGAGCCTAGATGAATGATACGATATTTCCTTTCATGGGTGTTCCAGAGGATTATATTTCTCCAGTCAGTGAAGAATTGCCTATTTTTAAAGAATTTGCTTGGGATTTTAATAAAGATGAAAAGATAATTGAAAACGGAGACTTTAAAATAGTTGAAAGAAATGAAGCAATTAAAGTATGGATTTATAAAACAATAAAAACAGATAAGTATGTTTATTTAATATATGATTGGGATTATGGAACAGATATAAAAAATCTAATCGGACAAAAGTACACTAAAGGTCTTACTGAAAGTGAATCAAAAAGGTATATACAAGAAGCCCTATTAACTAATCCATATATATTAGAAGTTAATGTAACAAGTACAGAATTTAAAGATGATAATTTATCTATAAGTTTAAATGTAAAAACAATTTATGGAGAGGAGGAGATTACGTTTGTATAATGGCCGATCATTTAGTGCTTTAAATAATAGAACTTTAAATAACATAAATCTCCCTCTTTATAAAGGTCAAGGATCTTCTCTTTATAATATAGTTTCACCTGTTAATTCAGAACTTGCACAGTTATATATAGAGCTTTCTTATATACATAAGAGAGTTTTTATTCAAGATAACTTTGACGATTTTCTTGATAGAAGAGTCAATGAATTTGGTGTATATAGAAAGTTAGGCACAGAAGCAATAGGAGAGGTAATATTTGAGGGCAAAATAGGAACTAAAATACCAAATGGAACAATAATATCTCATAGTGATTTACTATTTGTAGTTATTAAAGATATTACAATAGATGAAGATAGTAAGTTAAATGCAAGCCCTATACAGGCTTTAGAGGTTGGCATTAAGTATAATTTATCAGCTAACACAGAATTTAAACTTATAGAAGAAATAACTGGAGTAACTAAAATTTATAATGAATTTGACCTAAATGGTGGAACAGAAATAGAAACTGATGAAGAATTAAAAGAAAGGTTCTATAAAATACAGAAAAACCAAGCCACAAGTGGAAATAAAGCACATTACCAGTCTTGGGCCTTAGAAGTTGAAGGTGTTTATAATGCAAAAGTAATTCCTCGCTGGGATGGTCCAGGTACAATTAAGATTCTAATTTATGGTCAAAATAATCAATCAGTTGATAATGAAGTATTACAAAGATGTACTGAACATATAGAAGAAGAAAAACCAATTGGACCTACTGTTACAGTTGTTACACCTAGTATTTTTGATGTTAGCATTAGTGCAACTCTAACACTTGAAAGTGGATATGATATTGAATCTATAAAAACTATGTTTTTGGATATTATAAATTCTTATTTAATAGAAAATTCAAGAGAGATTATTTATATAAAAGTAATGAGTTTATTGGCAAGTATAGAAGGTATTCATGATATAAAAAATCTTCTTGTAAATGGTGATGTTAGAAACATAATAGTTGATGAGGAAAAAGTTCCTGCTGTTTCAAGTGTTACATTTAATATTGAGGTGAGTTAAATTGAAGTTAATTGATTATCTGCCAAGTTTTGCAAACAATGAAATTGACATACAAATCCAGGAAGCACTTGAAAATGAACTTCTAACACTACTTGATGAAAAAGATGATTTACTGGATCAGTTTTTTATAGATACAGCAACTTGGGGACTTGATGACTGGGAGAACCTCTTAGGTATAAAAATAAATTATAAGTTAGACTTCGATACTAGAAGAAGCAATATAAAAGCGAAGATGAGAGGTAAAGGCACAACTACAATAGAAGTTATAAAAGCTATATCAGAAGCTTATACAAAGACTAATGTTGATGTAGAAGTATTTAGTAATCTATTTAGTTTTACACTTAGTTTTATAACAAATAATTGTAGTTATAACACTATTTTAGAATTAGATAAGAAAATAGAAGAAATAAAACCATGTCATCTTGAACACAAATTTAAAATAATTTTATTTAATCAAAATAACATTTTTACAGGTTCTACAATGAATACAGGTGAAACAGTTACTATATATCCTTACAGTCCAACTGATATAACTTCTTTTGGAGAATTGACTATAACTACAGGTAATGACAGAAGTATGGAAAAAGTAACTTTATACCCTAAGGAGGTGATATAAGTTGGCAGAACAAAAATATTATACCATTCTAACTAAAATAGGTAAGGCATCTATTGCAAATGCTACAGCACTTGGTAATAAAGTAGATTTAGTAAAATTACAACTTGGTGATGGAGCAGGAGCAGAATATAATCCAACAGAGGAACAAACATCTCTTAAAAAAGTTGTTTGGGAAGGCTCTGTAAATAATATAAAGATAGACGAAGAAAATCCAAACTGGATAGTAATAGAAACTGTAATACCAGGCAGTGTAGGTGGCTTTATGATAAGAGAGGTTGGGATATTTGATTCAAAAGACCAACTAATTGCAGTATCTAAATATCCTGAAACATATAAACCAACCGCTGACTCGGGAAGTGTAAAAGACTTAGTTATAAAGATTATTTTAGTGGTTTCTAATACTTCAAGCGTAAATTTGAAAGTAGATCCAACTGTTATTTTAGCGACACTTAAAGACATACAAGAGTTAGACTCTAAAATAGATACAACTAAAACAGAATTAACAAGCAACATAGAAACTGCTAAAACAGAGTTGAATACTAGGATTGACACAGAAAATGAGAAACAAAATATCAAAATTGATAATATTATCGCAGGTGGTGTAAATGTATCTCATACGCACATCATAGAGGTGGCTGATTGGATTTTAAATAATGAAACTAATATGTATGAAGTAACTATAGAAAATCCGCTTTTAACTGAAAGAATAGTAATATCAACATACAATGAAAATGGAGATACACTTGTCCCTGATGCGACGGTAAAAGATAATAATGTAATTGTCAGAAGTACTGAAAATAATAGAACATTCGTATATTTGATAAATGGAAATGCTCAAACAAGTTTAATTAATGCGACTGTGGATGATAACAGAGTATCTGAAATGACAACTTATTCATCTAAAAAGATTGAGGATAGATTGGTTAATTTAGAAGAAAAAGTAAATGGTGGGTTATCTAGTATTACAACAAGTGTAAATAATATGTTACCTATATAGAAAGGAGAATGTTGAAATGGCTAAGATTTATGACTTTAATAGTAGATATAGTGCTCAAACTGTTACTTTGCCACGTGGTAAGTATTTGCTTGAATGTTGGGGAGCAGCAGGTGGTGGAGGTAGTAGTATAGCTGACCCTAATTTACGCTCTAAAGGAGGATATAGCAAAGGCGAACTTACATTAAAAAAAGAAACTACCTTACATGTATATGCTGGATATAGTGGTCGAGAAGGTTTATTTTCAACCCCGTTTAATGGAGGAGGAAAAGCACTAATACACGAAAGTGATGTCAATCACGAAATTGTTTATTGTCATGGAGGAGGAGCAACTGATATTAGACTCATTGGAGGTAATTGGGACAATGAGCAAGGATTATTATCGAGGTTAATTGTCGCTGGTGGCGGTGGTAGAAATAATTTTTCTTCAAAAGGTGGTGATGGAGGAGGCTCTGTTGGCGGTGATGCTAGTGGTAAGGGAGCAACAGAAATAAAAGGTGGAGAAGGTGCAAGTGGAACTGATGGCTCCTTCGGGCAGGGAGGAAGCGGAATCGTTGGGAGTAAATACGGAGATTCTGGCGGTGGAGGTGGTGGTTGGTATGGTGGAGGAAGTGGGGGAACTGGAGGCGGAGGTAGTGGCTATGTTTTAACAGAAAATAGCTATAAACCAGCTGGATATATACCAACCAAAGAGTATTGGTTAGAAAATGCTATTACAACCACAGGTGGAGGTATTGCAGGAGAAAACGGAAAGGCTAAAATAACGCTATTGCAAGGCTTACCTTTTCTTACTATTAATTCTTATACATCTCAACAAGCCATTTTTACAGCGGAACATACAGAGGAAAATAAACTATCTAAAATTGAATGGTTTATAGATGATGTATTAAAAGAAACTTTTACTACAGATTTATACTTAGAAAAAACTATTAACTATACTTTAGAAGATAATGCTCTACACACTCTTAAAATAATTGTAACAGATATTAATAACATGATTTATGAGCAAATTGTTACTATAAGTAAGAGTATAATGCCATTACCAGCTAATGCTAATTTACAAGATATATCATCTAAGTTAACAGAGATTGGAGAAAGTTTTAAAAGTGGTAAAACAAGTATTATAAATACTTTAGCATTAAAGAACATAGAAGCAAGTTTGAATAACACACTTGTGGAGTTGTCAGAGAAAATAAAAACTTCTTTTGATAGTTCAGATGCTAGTTCACAAGAGTTGCAAAATAGGATAACAGAATTGACTAATCAATTAAGTCAAAGAATTAAATATGCAACTGGCACTTATTCTCCGCCAGCCGGTTCTCGGAGTGCTATAGTTGTTCCAACTAATTTAACTTTTGTACCAAAGACTATTATAGTTAAAATACTTCCCGTAAAAGATGGTTCTAATCCTTATAAACATCTTAGTGCTTATCCTTGTATGACTGGTGTAAATCAAAATCTTAGATATGACAATGGTTCATATACTCGTGTTATTGGTAGTGCTAGTATTAGAGACGTTACTGCTGATAGTTTTGAAATTGAATGTGGCGTGAGTGACCTTAACGCTGGTATTGAATTTCCTTTTACATTCTACAATAATACTTTTAGATGGTATGCATTAGATATAGAACTTTTAAATAATTAATTATAATATGAGGTGATAAAATGAATAGAAAAAATAGAATAATTTACGACCAAACAGGCAAAATATGGCTTCAAACAGGAGAAGCAACAGGTGATGTATTAGAACATGATGCAATAACAGAGTTACACTACTTAGATGTTGAATTTGGAAGTATAGACTATAGTAAACAGTATATAGAGTCTATAAATCCAATTACAAAAGAAGTAGTTTTAAAAGATATAGAAGTTATATTAACTGATGAACAAAAGAGATTACAAGCATTAGAAAAAGAATTAAGTATGTTGAAAGAAGAAAACAAAAATAGAGATAGTGAGATAGTAAACACAGCATTTGAATTTGAAAACATCAAATTAAATAATAATTTATAGGAGGAAACGATATGTATAACTTATTAAAACTTATGATAGAACAAAAGAATTATAGTACTGAAGAAGATTTACAACACAAGATGGATGTATTCTATGCAGTGAACAGGATTACAGAAGAACAATATTTAGAGTTAACAGGTTTATTAAATAAAGAAGAAACAACAGCAGAACCAACTGTATAGAAGGTTCTTTTTTTATTGAAAGAAGGTGATTAAATGACTTTTAAAGAGTTAGTTAATAAAGTTAGAAATCTTGTTTTAGAAGCAAAGAATGTAACTATAGAAGATACAGAAAATAACTTTACTAGTGATAATGTAGAAGGAGCATTGAAAGAATGTATAAATAGAGCTGATGAGGCTTTTCAAGAAGCCGATAGTGGAAAAGAGCTAATTGCAACTGCTATCGGCTCAATAGCCGCGAAAGATAGTACTTTCGCAGAATTGGCAAGTCTTATTGGGAATAGAAAAAGAGTAATAACTGGCATGAGTGAAATAGTCTCAGATATGAAAGTTTTTATAAAAATTGATAATTCGACAGAGCCAGCTTATTATATTCCAATACCAAATCTTAAGTTTAAGCCTTCATTTGTATTTGCTGTTTCAGAACTTTCTGGCACAGGTGATAAAGTAAATGAAAGTGTATTTTATATTAATTGCAAAGAAAGAAATTTATTAATATTTACTGCATCTTCTTACACTTCGTCAGGCTCACATGGCAGATATTCAAAGATTTTTAATCCAAATAGCGCTGCTGTATTTGAAGATTTTGAAAAAGATAAAAAAATGTATTTACCAACTGCAAATCAGAGTACACGAAGTATTTTTTATATAGCAATAGAATAACAGATATGATTTAATGTAAGAAATTTATTATACAAAATACAAGAAGTTTTAATAACATATAAGGCTTAGATAACCTCTAAGTCTTATTTTAATACAAATAAGGAGGCTTGCATGAATGAAGAACTTTTCAACGCAGATTTAAAAAGACATGAAACAAGAATAAATAAACACGGAGAAGAAATAGACGAATTAAAGATAGCAAATATAGAGTCTAAAGCAGAGTTAAAAGCACTATGTGAGAACTTAAATTCACTTACAAGTATGCTTAAATGGCTAATTGGAACAATGATTACAACACTTGTAGGATTCTTTATATTTGCTATTCAAAGAGGAATATTTTAATTAATTAGGAGGATAAGATATGGATAATTTAATAAGTTTCATACCAGAGCAGTTACTAATTTTAGTTGCTGCTCTTTATGTTATAGGAGCA
>NZ_JAGWCS010000021.1:0-45197 GCF_020657705.1 Clostridioides sp. ZZV15-6598
GTGATGGTATTATATATTTATTATTTATTAAATTAAAGTTATTATTGATGATACAATTATTTAAAGTTTCAAATCTGTATAGATAACACCCTTCAACTCTTGTAAATGTATTTCTATTACTATTGTCTCCCAAACCTAAAGTTCCATATCCATTGCTACCACACGCCCAGATACTAGCATCATTTTTGATTATAAATGTGCTACCAGCACCACATATTATTTCTTTAACATTATCTATATCAACTTTTATAAATACATTTCTATCAATAGTGTCCCCTAAGCCTAACTCCCCATAAGCATTTAAACCACATGACCAGATGGTGTTGTCATTTTTCAATATGAATGTATGATTCCTACCACATATAATTTCTTTAACATTATCTACATCCACCTTTGTAAATACATTTCTATCAATAGTGTCCCCTAAGCCTAACTCCCCATTGCTATTATAACCACATGCCCAGACTGTATTATCATTTTTAATTATAAATGTATAATTTTCGCCACTTATAATATCTTTAACATTATCAATTTCAGCTTTAGTAAATACTTTTCTGACAGTAGTATCACCTAGACCTAATTGCCCAGCAGAATTAAAACCACATACCCAGACTGTATTGTCATTTTTCAATATGCATGTATGGTTACCTCCACATACAATTTTTTTAACATTATCTATATCAACTTTTGCAAAGGCATCTCTCTGAATAGTATCCCCTAGCCCCAACTGACCATTAGAATTATTACCACATGTCCAGACTGTATTATCATTTTTAATTATAAATGTATGATATATCCCACATATTATATTCTTAACATTATCTATATCAACTTTTGTAAAAGTATTTTTATTATTTCTATTACTTAAACCTAAAGCTCCATATTCGCCTTGACCACATGCCCAGACTGTATTATCATTTTTAATTATAAATGTATGATACACCCCACATATAACATCTTTTATGTTGTCTATGTTGACTTTTGTAAAGGATTTTTTATTTTCATTATCACCTAAACCTAAAGCACCATAAGCACCTTGACCACATGTCCATAATGTATTATCATTTTTTAGTGCATAAGAAGAATATCCTGTTACCATTTTATAATTATTTACATTTTGGGGTAGGCTATTTTTTAATTCTATATCAACTTTTGTAAATACATATCTTTGGGTAGTGTTCCCTAAACCTAACTCCCCCTGTGAATTATCACCTGTGCAAAAAATCCCCCCATCTTTTTTAATTATAAATGTATGAGTACCTCCACATATTACATTTTTTACGTTGTCTACGCTGATGTAAGTAAATACTTTTCTGTGAGCAGTATCCCCTAGCCCCAACTGACCATTAGAATTATTGCCACACGCCCAGATACTAGCATCATTTTTCAATATGAATGTATGGTTACCCCCACATATTACCTCTTTTACGTTGTCTATGTTAACCTTTGTAAAAGTATTTGTACTAGTAATACCTTCTAAACCTAATTGCCCATAAGAATTTTGACCACATGCCCAGACTGTATTATCAGATTTTAATATAAATGTATAAGCTGCACCACATGCAATCTTTTTAACATTGTCTAGGCTAATCTTTGTAAATGCATTTCTTTGAGTAATACCTTCTAAGCCTAATTGCCCAGCAGAATTTTGACCACATGCCCAGACTGTATTATCATTTTTAATTATAAATGTATGATAACCTCCACATATTACCTCTTTTACGTTGTCTATGTTAACTTTAGTAAATACTTCTTTACGAGTACTATCTCCTAACCCTAACTCCCCATTGCTATTATAACCACATGCCCAGACTGTATTGTCATTTTTGATTATAAATGTATGGTGAATATCACATATTACATTCTTAACATTATCTATATTCACCTTTGTAAATACATTTCTTTGAGTGCTATCGCCTAAACCTAACCCTCCATAAGAATTATAGCCACTCGCCCAGATTGTGTTATCATTTTTAATTATAAATGTATGATTTTCGCCACATATAACATCTTTAACATTATCTACATCCACCTTTGTAAATACATTTCTGACAGTAGTATCACCTAGACCTAATTCTCCATTTCTATTATAACCACATGCCCAGACTGTATTATCAGATTTTAATATAAATGTATATTGACCCCCACATACTATTTTATCTTTTTTATTTATTATTAAATATTCACCATTATCTTTTAACAAATATGTGCCTATATTTATATTTACACTTTTGCTAAATCCTATATAATCATTATTTTTATACTCTTCAAAAGTTGTAAAATTATCTATATTATTAAGAAGGTGTTGACATCCTATTTGCCCTTTTTTATTATCACCTGTAAATAATATTTTATTATCAGTTTTTTTTATAAATGTATGATAATAACCACATATAACATCTTTAACATTATCTACATCCACCTTTGTAAATACTTTTCTGTGAGTAGTATCCCCTAGCCCTAGCTCTCCTTCATTATTATAACCGCATGACCAGATTGTATTGTCATTTTTAATTATAAATACATGATAACCTCCACATGCTATATCTTTAACATTATCTATATTGACTTTTGTAAAGGAATTTCTATTAGTAGTATCACCTAATCCTAAAGCTCCATGAGCATTGTAACCACATGACCAAATTGTATTATCATTTTTTATAACATATGTAGAATTATTAACTACAATCTTTTTAACATTATCTATATCAACTTTTGTAAATACATATCTTTGAGTAGTGTCCCCTAAACCTAAAGTTCCATTCGCATTGCTACCACATGACCAGATACTACTATCATTTTTGATTATAAATGTGCTACCAGCACCACATATTATTTCTTTTACATTATCTATATCAACTTTTGTAAAAGTATTTCTATTCTCAGCGTTACCTAAGCCTAATTGCCCATTGCTATTTAAACCACATGTCCAGATTGTGTTATCATTCTTTATTATAAAAGTATGATTGTTACCACATATGATTTCTTTAACATTATTTATATCAATCTTAGTAAATGTATTTCTTTGAGTAGTGTCGCCAAGTCCTAACTCTCCGTTATTATTATAACCACATGATAAGACACTTCCATCATTTTTTAATATGAATGTACTAGAATATCCACATGCAATCTTTTTAACATTATCTATATCTACTTTTGTAAATACATTTCTTTGAGCGTTATCTCCTAACCCTAACTGCCCCTGTGAATTATCACCTGTGCAAAAAATCCCCCCATCTTTTTTTATGGCAAAAGTGAAATTTCCTCCATATGTAATTTCTACAAAATCATAATTATCAAAATCTTTATCAAATTCATTAAAATATATGTCTGTATCTAAATATCTTCCACGTTGTAGAATTTTATTTTCTTTCATTAAATCATTCCTTTCTATTTAACTTCATAAGAATACTTTTCAAGTTCTATAGTATTTGTTCCAACCTCTGTACTGGTGTTTGAAATAGTTTCTATAAAATTATCATCTAGTTCATGTATGTATTTGACCTTATAACAAGAAAAAGGAATGTCTATTCTATTAAAAATAACATTCCCATCATTCCCAAATATTCTTTTTCTTTCTGTATCTAACCTCAATCCATAAATTGATAAAATACTTTTTGAATCTGTTAAATTATCATACCACTGACCTACTTCATCTACTGCTCCAGATTCTAATTCTAGGTAAATTAATATATCTAAAACTTTATTAGACAAAGTATCATATTTAGATTTCAAAGAGTCTATTTGCTCTTTTACATTTCCACCAGTTTCAAGAGCTTTTACACTAGCATCTAATTCATTTACTGCATCAGATATATTTTTAGATACTGTAGTTAACTCACTTGAACCTGTTTTATCTTGTATTAAATTTATTTTTTCTAAATTAGAAGCTATATTTGCTTTATTTTCATTTATTTTTTCTAAACTTTCAGATGCCTTCTCATCAATTTTTGCATCTGTTTTAACACTAGAATATGCACTATTTAGTGTTGTTATATTATCATTTATTGTAAACGGTGTGACTTCTTTATTGGTATTACCATTTACAACAGTCACTTTTACACTTATTGCTAATTCATTAAATATTTCTATTGTATTATTATCTATGATAGTATAAGAATTAGTCATACTCTTTTTAATTGCTTCATTAAGTATTGCTACATATATATTTTCTGTGACTAAGTTATGATTAACTATAAGTTTAAAGTATTCTTCATCAGCAATCCAATCAGATTCAGAATAAGATTTACTAAAAGCTATATTAGTTGCAGCCGAACTCATTTCAGCTATTTTTTCATATACTTTATCAAAATCATATGTAAATCTTTCTTTCAATGTATTTTTTTGAGTTCCATCGTAAGCTTCTCTTGTTTGTATTATTTCTCCTGTTGTATTTGTACTTTCCAACTCTTCAAATCTTTGTTCAAATTCAGTTAATTTATTAGATACAGTTGTTGTCATATCTGTTTTAGCAGTATCCACTTCAACAATCTTGTTGTCAACTTCAACTATTTTAGTATCTACTTCATTTATCTTATTATTAGTTTCAACTATTTTATCATCAATTTGTTTTTGTTGTTCTTTTAATTTATTATCTAGCGTTATATCAACCTCATTAAATTTTTCATCAGTTTTATCAATTAATTCTTTTTCCATTCTTTTTATAGAATTTTGCCTATCTATTTCTTGTGTTTTTCTTACTTCTTCATTTTCTTTTCTTACTAGTTCATTAGCTTCTCTTGTTTCTTCGCTTGTTTTTCTTACTTCTTCACTTTCTCTTCTTACTAGTTCATTAGCTTCTCTTGTTTCTTCGCTTGTTTTTCTTACTTCTTCACTTTCTTTTCTTACTAATTCATTAGCTTCTCTTGTTTCTTCACTTGTTTTTCTTACTTCTTCACTTTCTTTTCTTACTAGTTCATTAGCTTCTCTTGTTTCTTCGCTTGTTTTTCTTACTTCTTCATTTTCTTTTCTTACTAGTTCATTAGCTTCTCTTGTTTCTTCACTTGTTTTTCTTATTTCTTCATTTTCTTTTCTTACCAGTTCATTAGCTTCTCTTATTTCTTCCTGTTCTTCTATCAAATTTTCTAAATTTTCAACTCTAGTAACTAGAATATCATTGTCTTTTAAGACTTCTTTGACTTGACTTATTAATAATACTAAAACACCAAATTCATCTGCATTTTCAATATCATCATCATTTACAAGCCCTTCTTCTACTCTATAATAAAATCTTGGAGATTCTAAAGACCCCTCACTATTTATAGCCATAATTGTGAACGGGTTTATACCTGCACCCTTTAAAGCTTCTCTGGTAAGTGGGACTTCTACTTCTCCATCTTTTGCATTTAATATATTACATTGAGCATCTACCTTATTACCTGTATTCTTCCAAATATTTGCTATAACATCATAGTTACTTAAATCCATAATTTTTCCATTGTTTTTTAGCTGTACATTAATAAATGCTGTATTAATGTCATTTTCACTGTATATCATTTTTTTCACTACATTTTTTCTATTTTCGTACTCTGAAAAATCTATTTCTAAAAAATATTGTTTTACTTCATAGTCTCTGTTTCGCATTGTTCAACACCCTCTACATTTTCAGATAGTTTTTTAAGCGATATAATATTTTCTTCTAATTCTTTTATTTTTTTATCTTTGTCTTTTATTTCTATATCTTTTTGCATTGCTATACTCTTATAGAGCAACATATTAGACATACTCTTATTCAATTCTTCTTGTACATTCTCATACAGAATTTTAAAATCTACATCCATTTTTTATTCTCCTTTACTTTGTAATCCTATATTTTTTTCTAATTCTTTTATTTTATTTTCTAATTCTTCTCTTTTCAATACTTCTTCTTTTAACGCTGCTGCTATAATAGTTGTATATCCAGATACGCTAAATTTCAGCCCTTCATCGTTATAATCATAAACAAACATCTTACCAATTTTTGTATCTTTTATATCATTTGCTATAAATCCAATTTGTTGGTTATTCTCTTCTTCACTGAAATTTTTATAATTAAATGTAGCTATTTTTAAATCATTTTTTAAAAATTCCAGAAAAGGTGTTTCTATATTCATTGAGAAAGACCTTCTTTTTGTCATACTTATATAATTAATATTTTCCTTGAACCTGTTATCCGATGTACTTCTAACATCATCACACCTTAATGTATCGCAGTAAACATTTCTCCATGTGTTATAGCTTTGCCCTAAATCGGTTCGGCTTTGGTCTGGGAAGAATGAATATGGGTCATTAGTAAAACAAAATCTTGCATTTCCAGTTTTTATAAAAGCATCATCTTGTTTTACTTGTAACCTTACCTCTCCATCAACAAATATGTTTGCTCCATATCTGTTTATAAATAAATAGTTTTCATTATATTTTAATCTTACTGCACTTCCTTTTACAGCCCCATTGCTTTCTTGTGCATCTAAACATATAGTTGCACTGCTATCTTCAAACAGACGAATAATAGGGTCATGACCTCTTGGAGTTGTTAAGCAGTCACATGCTATAGAGCCATTCAAAATTGTTATCCCATCATAGTTAATAGTCACAGAAGCTGAACTTATTTTATTAAAAGCTATCCTTACACTATCATATTTTTGTTCTATTAAAGAACTAAATTCTCCTTTACTAACTTTTAATGCTATTTCATCAGACAATATTTTGATTTCAGATTTTATATTTTTTTCTGTTTCTTGTACACTCATAGTAATTTGATTAGATTTCATATTAAAATTCGCTAATTCTTCTGATATACTTCCACCTGCACCAAGCAAAATTATATTATCAATAACATTTTTTAATTCATTTATTTTTATATTATATTTAGAAAAAGCATTTATAACTAAAACCTTGTCGCTAGGAGTTGCGACACTATCTGCTATAGCTGAATTTATTACAGTTTTCAAATTGTCATGAGCTTCATTTAAAGCATTTTTAGCATTATTTATATTTAATTTTCCAGTTGTGTCAACATTTTTATCACATATTAAAATTACTTTTTCAATTTGCACGTATAGCAATTTTTTCTTATCATCAATAATAGTATTTTGAATATTTATTTCTGTTTTTTCTTCATTAGTTACTTTATCATCCTTGAAATATTCTGTTATCTTAGAGCTATACAAGCCAATTGCTGCATTTAATTCTATGATATTTTTATTAACATTTTCTCTTAGTTCATTTATTTCTTTATTATCTGTAAAATCTTTTCTAACACTTTTAACACTAGCGTCTATTTCATCAGATTTTAACTCTAATTTTGTTATATTTTCTTTTATCTTTGTATCTTCTTCTTTTAAATCTCCTATTGTCGTTTTTACTCCTGTTATATCTGTTTCTATAGAAACAAATCTTTTGTCATTTTCCTCATTTTTTTCATATAATCCATAAATGTGTTTTTCAATAGACTTTATAGAATCCCCATCAAAAGATATACTGAAATTTGAATCTTCACTTTGTGGAACTATATTATGCATACCATTTGTATTAGTTATTACAAGAAATTTCTCATTAGAATTATCAGATAAAATATCTGAATCTTCTAGTTCATAAGGATTCTTTCTATTCCAATATATATATTTCATACAAGAATATTTTTCTGCAACATTGTAAACTTCATCATAGTAATGCACTATTATCCCAGTTACACGAACATATGAAAAAGTAGGGCTATTATCTAATACAGCCAATAATTTTCACCCCTTTTTAGATATTTCTATTTTTTCTTATTTTATTGTATTTCTGTTGTATCAATAAGTATTTTTTAGACTCTAAAACTTGAAGTGACTCTTTTGCCATTTTTAGATAATCTGAGATAGTTTTTATATCATCATTTTTCAATTTTTTATTTGATAATTCTATTGTCAAACTATTAGGATTAAATTTTTGAGAGTAGCCTACAAAATATATTAGTTTTTTTATACTCTCTTTATAACTATAAAGTTCTATTACATCACCAAGTCCTAATATGCCATCCCAATGTTGCCTGCCATTATCTAAAATTCTATCTAAAAAATTTATTATATCTATCGACCATTCACTTGTTGGCTTACATTTTAATTCTAAAATTCTTTCACCAGCTTTTATTAAATCTTCAACTTTAATAAAAGCTGAATTAGTATATGTATCATAATACACAAACTCTTTCAGCTCTTCTAATAATTCATCATTAAATATTAATTTTCCACCTTCATCTGTTGCAGTTTCACGCTTACAAAGTAAATTTACATTATCTATACTTTTTCTTAGATTTTCAATTTCTTCTTCTAAATTTCTTACAGCAACTTCTAGTATTACTTTTTCATCATTTTTTTTAGTTATCTCTGCTATAATTCTAGCTAAATTAATATCATCTTTTGATGCTTCATATGCTCTCTTTTCACCTTGTAAACCTGTTATAAATGCATAAACAAGTTGTAATTCATTTTTTTTATCTGTCAATTCATTGCTTTTACTACTTTTTAAATCTGCTAATGCTCTCCAGTGTACTTTTCTTTTTTTTACCATTTCTTCATATACATTTATTGCTTCCATTAGTTCTGAACTCATTTCTCCATTTTCTATAAAGTAAGAATAATTTTCAATGTAGGGATACCCTGTTTCAGTAGCATCTATTATGTCCATTTCTTCATTTCCTTCAAGTTTCAACCTTGTTACTATATCATTTGTATTCAAAGTTTTTTCAATAGATTTTATGTAATTATCCTCCGTTAATGTTATTTTTACTTCATCTCCAAAACTATCTATATTATATAAATTAACTAGTTTATTGAAGGTATCAAATTCAATAACACAATTAAATTCTTCTTTTATATTTTTTGTAATAAAGTCATACCAATTTGTATTTACGCTTTCTTGCCATCTGATTTTTTCTTGTTTACTTCCATCTTCTAATACATCATATGCTATATCTTCATCTACATGACCTAGCTGCCATCCTGTTTCATTTTTCATGTAATCATTCAATGAAAATATTTCGTTTTCTTCCTCTGCTGTAAATAGCTGTATATTTATATTTTCTATGTTTATATCTACTTTTGATAATTTAATTTCTCTTGAATATGCTTTAACTACTTTACTTTTATAATTATCTTCTTTTATTTCTTTTATAACAAAATACTCTTTATTATTAATACATATAAATCTTTCGTTTTTAGTCATATCATATATAATATTTATTTTTCTTTTCAATGTATCTCTATCAAAAACATATTTTGTTATTGTAAATTCTAACTCGTCAATACCATCAATTTTCCTAGTCAGAGAATTTAAACAATATCTTGGTATTTGTCCAATTATATTTTTATTAACTTTATGTAGTGTTATATTATAATCTTTTTTAATTTCTTTTAAATTAATTTTCTCTCTTAAAATAAGTATCACCTCATTATTGATTAAGTTAAAACAGGATATTTTGACTTTATTGTTAGTTTACAATTACCTATAATTTTTAATTTATTTTCTCCTATTTTTAATCTTAACCAATTTCTATTACATTTTTCAAATCTACTTTTACCTTCTGTATTAATTACTGTACAATATAAATTATCTATTGTTACTTTTTCATTTTTTTCTATCCCTGCAATTTCAAATTGTCCATCTTCTATACTAGTATTTTTTATTATATTTACAGTAGATTCATCCCCTAGATTAGTTATTTCAAATATAGGCATATAATCTTCTTGCATATTACTTTTATTATTTATAATTATTTTTCTTTCAATATTTTCTTTTATTGTAATTGATTTAACATCTGATTTATAAGCAAAATTTGTAAATGGCTGGAATGTAACTTCAAGATAACCTTCCATATTATCAGTAAATTTCTTTGTTATTTTAGTTACTCTTACATAATAAGTAAGTTCAACATTATCTTCACTGATAAATTCTACAAAATCATCTGTTTTAATCCATGTGTAGATTTCTTCTATATCATAATCAGACCACCTTTTGGGAACATAATTTCCATCTACTAAACATATTTTTAATACTATTTCATTAGTATCTTTTTCCCCTTTAAAAAAAGTTGGATTATCATTATAACTTTTTACTTTTTCTATTGTTTCAGAGTACACAAATCCATAATCACTGAATATGTCATTATTTGATTCTGTAATCAAAATTACACTCATTGAATCACTAGTTCTTTTATTTAAAATAAATTTTTCTGAAATAAACAATTTTTATCTCCTTTTTTATTTAACAATTTCTTTTGCAAAATCATTTAGTGCTTCCTTTACAGTTTTATCAATAATTTTTTGTAAATCTGGTATGGAATCTTTTGTAGCATTTTCTATCACAATCAGCGGTTTACTAGGATTAAAAATAATTTGATTATTATTAGTAGTATTATTGTTTAGCATGCGACTAGTCGGTTGACTATATCTTTGAGAATTATAGTCTAAAGATTTTAAATTTGTATTAAATTCTTTTACTCCTAATTTTTCATTTATTTCTGCTATATTTTCCATTTTTTCAAGAGCTTCATCCAGTTTGTCTAGCCATTCAGTTTTTATTTTATCACCTGCGATAGTTAGACCATCTTGGTATTTGTTTATAAATTCAATCATGGTATCCTGTAAATCTTTTACATTACCATCTATATCCGTAAAAATTCCACTATCCAATACCTTTTTTACTATCTCCGCAAGCTTTGTATCAGAAAATTTTTCTTCAAGATTTTTGACTGTTTCTTCTACTTCATTTTCTAATCTTTCACTTTCTTTGTCAAACATATTATTTACTTGTTTATCAAGATTATCTTGCACTAATTTTTCTAGCTTTTTCTGCTCTTCTTGCAATTTTTTTTCTAAATCTTGTACTCTTTTTTGACCAGACAAACTTGTATCTTTTCTAGCTTTTTCTAAGTCTTTTTCTATTTTTGCAATAGCATCTTTTTGCTCTTTTTCATCATTCTTATAATTCATTTCTTCTCTTGCATCATTATAAGCTTTTTTCTCTTTATTAAGAGCATCTGTTCTTTTCTTTAATTCTTCATCAATTAATTTTTTTCTTTCTTCAACCTGCTTTTTATATATGTCTGTTATTTCTTTTTCTACATCTGTGATAGTGTTTAATTGTTCTTCATATAGCTTTTTTTGTTCTTCTTTTAAATCTGCTATTGCTCCAGTTATTCCTTCAAGCTCTCGTTGTGCAGATGGTATTTTTTCTAATAATAAATCTAAATACCCTTTTGCAAGTTCTTCCGCTTCTTCAAAATCTTTGTTTTCTTCTTTCAACTTTTGTAATTGCTGTATATAATTAGAAATATCTCCATTATCCCTAAATTCAAATCCTAATTTTTGTAATTTACCTTTAAGCTGATTTTGGACTTGTTTCATATACTCAGTTGTTTCAGTTAATTCTTTATTATACTTTTTTTGTAACTCTATTTTTTTCTTAATTATTTCTTCTTTTTCTTCTGTAGATGCATTTTTTAATTTTACATCTAACATATCTAATTCATTTTTCACTTGCTGAACATCTTTGTACATAGATGTCCATGTCGATTCCATGAATAATTTTTCTTGCTCTCTTTTTACATTTTTTATACTTTGTTCATTCTCTTTAATCTTTTGATTAAGTTCATTCCACTGACCTATGCACTCTGGTAAACTGGTTAAAGTAACCTTTATATATTCATCATAAAGTTTTTGTATTTCTTCCAGACTATTCTTTTCTTTTTCAGCTTTTTTTTGCAATGAATCACTATTCTTATCTTTTGCTTTTTCAGCTTTTTCTTCTAAGTCTGCAACTATTTTCTTTTTCTTTAATATTTCCTCTTCATAATTTGTTGAATTTCCGTCACTATTAAATTTTAGTCCTTTTTGTTCAAGTGCAGATTTATAATAATTTTTTTGTCTTATTAATTTATCTTCTAAATCTTTTTGTACCTCTGCCTGCTCTTTGTACAATTCATTTTGTTTTTGTAGATATTTTATTTTATCTGCATCAGTTGCATTTTCTGCTAACTTATCTAGTCTAGTTAATTCATTATTTATTTTTTGTAGTCTATTTTCTAATTCTTGCAATAAATTAACATCATATTTTAATGCTTCTGATATATCTTTCCCAGTTATTGCAATTGTTGTTGAATTAGTAAGTCCCCTCAATTGAGGTATTATATTTTCTCTTGTAGCTGGCATTGGCGAATCATTTAATAATGCAGGTGCAGGTATCGCTTTTTCTATTGGTAATGATGCAGGTTTCCCAGTCTCATTTTTTTCTGTTTTTTCTGTTGTTGTAACATTCTTATTAACTTGTACATTTGCTGTCATTGATGTTGTAAATGACCTTGCGTAACTAGCCTTATATGAATCTATCTTACGCATCAAGCCCGATATATTTTTAGCTGCTTGTGCTGTTTCTGCTCTAAATGTTGTTGTTATAGTTTTTCCACCATATTTACTTTTGTAACTAGCTACTTTTTTATCTAAACCAGTAACATTTTTAGCTGCTTGTGCTGTTTCTGTTTTAAATACTAATTGTTTAACTTTTACTTTACTAAATTGATTTATCTTTGTTATTAACCCACTTACATTTTTAGCTGCTTGTGCCGTCTTTGCTGTTATACTTATTTCATATTTACCGTTTCCTACTTCTTTTGCTTTAGTTGCTAATTGATTCAGTTGTTCAGCTGTACCTTCGACCCCTTTAGCTTCTACCGTCTGTACATGCTTCTTTCCATCATTTTTTGATGCTTCTTCATTTGTTTTTTTAGCATCCTTTTCACTTTTTTCAGCACCTTCAACTTTCATTTTTTGCGTAGAGGTCTGACCTTTATTTTTATCTACTTCTTGATTAGTACCCTCAGCTTTTTCTTTACTTTCCTCAGCACCTTCAACTTTCATTTTTTGCGTAGAGGTTTGACCTTTATTTTTGTTAGTTTCTTTATTGGTTTCTTTTGCTTTTTCTAAACCTTCTATTTTTATATTATATTTCTGTGCAATTTCTGGATTATCTTTTAAATATTTAATTATATCATCATAATTTTTTGCTTTATTAATCGCTTCTGTATTATCTAATATAAATTTCGTTCTAACATCTTCTGGTATTTTATCAAATATTTCTCCAACTAGTTTAACTTTATCAGAATTTATATCTCCATTTTCAATTGCAACATTAATTTTAGCTGATACTTTATCTTGTGCGAATTTATCTTTTATTTTTTGTTCAACATCATCTGTCTTGACATTTGATGTGTCAATTTCACCTTCTGTAATTTCCAAATCTTCTGTTACTTTTACTTTGTCACCTTTGAACAGCTTATCTGCTTCCGCCTGTAAATTATCAAAGTTAGGATTTTCTTGTTGTAGTTCAAACAATAAATCTGCTGTAAATTTTATAACTTCTTCCGAATTAGTTATATTTCCATTTGCATCTTTTTTTATTAAGCTATTTACAAAATTTCTAACATCTTCTGGTATGTTCTGGTCATTAGTAAAATCAATAACAGTCTGTATGTCTACCTCTTCTTTTCCTGTTATCTGTAGACCTTCAAGAGCAGCATTTAATGCTTCATATTGTTGTTGCACTGCAACAGCTAAACTGTCACCAGCTTCTAATTGCTGTCTGGTTCTATTGAACTTTTTAAGAAAAACATCTGTTGAATCACTAGTTTTTAAAAACTCTTTATCTAAAGTTGTTAGCAAACTTACCCAATCGCTGGATTGTGTTCCTGTTTTATCAGCAATAGTTTTAGCCAAATCTTGCATTTTTTTATTATAAGAATTTAAATTTCCATCTTTAGCTAATGCATTATTAGCTCCTTCAATTTCTTTTTTAACATCAGATAAATTTATTTTCCCAGCTGATGCTGATTTAAATAATTTATTCATAGCATTTTCTGCATTAGATAATTGTTCTTGTGTCTTTATTCCACTAAAATCTAAAATACCTTTTAGGTCATCAAACTGTTTTTTAGCATCATTATTTTCGCTAGACTTAAAACTACTACTAGACTTTACAGTAGCAAATACACCTTCTTCAATTTCTTGTGCTACTTTCTTAGCTTCTTCTAAACTTCTTTCATTTTCTTTTTGTGCATCTTGTGTCAATTTTTCTCTTTTTCTTAAATGTTCATTATATTTTTGTATATATTTTTCTCTGTCTTTGCCTTCTGAATTTCTTATTTTACCACGTAAAATTACACCATCTTTTTCTAACTTTGCAATATCATCATTGTACTTTTTTTGTGTAGTTATAATTTTTTCGCTATCTGTTTGGTATGAATCTGCTGCCTTCCCTGTAAGTTTATTACCATCTTTCCCTCTTTTACCAGCCTGTTTATCGACAGCAATTTCTGCATTATCCATTTTATCAAAATTTATAAGACGTTCTTTTTTCTCTATTGCTCTATCTAGTTCAGAACATAACTCTGTAGCTGAACCTTTCATTTTTAAAATTGGATTACCTTCCTCATCATATCCAGATATTAATTCTGGCATTATCTCAGCGATTTCTTTAGTTAATGTTTTTAACCTTTCAGCTTCTTCTGAACTTAATTTCGATTTGCCTTTTAACTTGTCATACTCTTGAGCTATATATCCAATTTTTTGTCGTGATTCTTCATAGCTTTTCTTTTCTCTATCTAATGTTTCAATATTCTTTTTTCTTTGTTCATATGCTTTACTATCTGCAACACTATAGTCATGTAAGGCTTTTGTAGCTAATACAATCCCACCTGCTGCTAACAGTGCAAAAGCACCTTGTAGAGTAAATAGCTTAGGAATTAAAGCTCCAACCTTTGCTGCTAATCCTCCAAAACCACTAGCCCCTAAAGCTGTTGTAGCTGCCTTAATTTGCCCCATTAAATTAGTTAAATGACTACTAACAATTATAAGTTGACCAAAAACCATTAAAACAGGTGCAAGTGCTACAGCTATAGCTGCCATTTTGACTATGTTTTGTTGGGAAGATTCTCCAAGATTAGTAAACCAGTTAGATAACTCAGTGATTTTTTGTATAAGACTTGCAAGAACTGGTTCCATTGCTTTAAATGCTTTTATTCCAGCACCTTCTAAAGCTGATTTCATATTTATAATTGAACCACCTAAATTGTCTTTCATGGTTGTAGCAACTTCCATCAATGACCCTTTAGAATTTTTCAAACTTTTTTCTAAATCGTCATATTCATCATTTACACCTGCCAGCAACTTCATTAATGTATCATATTGTGTCTTACCACCTATCATAGTTGCAAAACGTGTTCTTTCTTCTTCTGTTAATTTTGTTGTTTCATCAGATGTTACACCTAGTGCATTACTCATTTCTTTTAAAACTTTAACTGTATCTTTTTGTTTGCCCTCTGAATCAAATAAAGATATATTTAATGCATCTAACGCTTTTCCTGCTCGTCCATTTTCTCCTATTATATTTGAAAATACACTTATTAACGCATTTCCAGCTTCACTTGCTTTTGTTCCTCTATTAGCTAATATTCCAATTAATGCTCCAGACTGTTCCAATGGCATATTCAGATTTTTAAATATACCCCCTGCAACAACATATGCTTCTAGCATTTGTTGCATATTAGTATTAGATTTTCTTTGTGCTTGTGCTGTTATATCTAAATATTTAGTAAAATCTTGACTTGCAATTCCAGCACTTGCCATACTATCTGTAACCAAATCAGAACATAATGCTAAGTCCATACCACCAGCTTCTGCCGCCCTTAGAACAGGTTCTATCCTTGACAAAGATGTTTCTACATCCCAACCAGCAAGGCTTAAATATGTTAAACCATTCGCTGCTTGTGCTGCTGAAAATGAAGTTCTAGCTCCAAGGTCTTGTGCCTTTTCTTGTAGTTTTTGAAATGAAACACTACTTTTATCTGCAATTCCTGCTGTTGCTTGTAGTTTAGACATGCTTGTATCAAAGTTAACGCCTGCTTTTGCTGCTGCTATCCCTAACATCCCGAGTGGCATAGATACATACATACCTAGACTCATTCCAACGCTTTTCAAGTTTTGTCCAGCCGTTAGTAACGAGCGGCTTAACGTTGTGAAAGGCATTTGTCTAAGTTGTGCTGATAATCTTGTTATATTTGCACTAGTCTGGTTGAGTTCCGCTTGATAACCATTCAAAGCAGTTTCAGCTTGTTTTATTTCTATTTCTTGTTTATTATAAGCATCTTTTAATCTATATAATTCTTGTGTGAGTTGTTGTGCTTCATGTGAATTTTTACCATAATACGCTGCTACTTGGCTTAAAATACTTTCAGTTTTCCTAATCTCAGCACCAAGTTGTGCATGTTTTTGTTTATTTTGATTTAATTCATTATTTAATTTGTTAAATTCAGCTTGATATATTGCTAATCTAGCTTTATTTGATTGTATTTTACTTCCCAGCTGATTCATTTCATTCCCAAGTCTTTGAAAATATGACCCACTTTGTGCAAGTTCTGCCCCAAGTCTACCGAACTCTGATTCTGTTAATCTCGCTTGACTATTCAATCTACTCAGTTTTTGGTCAATAGTTAATGTTTTATTTCCAAGTTCTTGAAATTTTTGACCTGTTTGTGTTAATTCTGTTCTAAGTCTACTAATTGTACTTTTAGTTTGGTTTATATTACTTCCTAATCTACTTAACTTTTCAGCGTTTTTTTGTACAAGTTGAGCTTGTTTTTTCCATTCATTAGAATTTTTACCTAGTGTACTTTCTAAACTATCCAGCTTGGCTTTTTGCGTGGTTAAAGTAGATTGCAAACTTTTATACTGATTTTTTTGACTCTCTAATTTTTTATTATACAAATCAATCTGTTTTGCAAGCTTTTGCATCTTAGCACCAAGACCAACAAAACTATTTTCAAATTGTTTATTACCTTGTGCTGCTGTTTTAAATTCTCTATCTAAATTACCTATCTCTTTATTTATTGCACTGATTTGTTTAGTAAAGTTATTTGCTTCTAATGCTAACGTGACCGATAGCTTTTCTATCTCCTCTGACATTTAACCACCACCTTTTTTACATAAATTCTGTAGAATTAACAATCTCAACATTCTTTTTTTCTTTATCTACACCTTTAAATTTTCCATGTGCATCAAGTTGTGAAAATAATTTTTTTGGTGTAGTTTTTAAAAAATCTCGAACTGGTCTTTTTAATACTGTAGTCCACAAATATTCTAAGTACTCAAAGTCTCAATCATCTTGTTTTTCTTCTATATCCTCAATTTCATCTTCACCATTATTTTTTTCTTTTGCTGGCATAGCTTTCTCAAGTAACAAATTTAAATATTCATGTATTTTGGGCATTTCTCTAAACTTTAAATTTGTTATTATATCTTCTCTATTCAATTGTTTGTGACACCTTAATATAGACTGTATAATTAATTCATTTACCACCATAAAATCGCCTTTACCAACCCATTTCAAAACTTCTGGTACTGTCATAAAATCATTTCTTAACTTAAAAAAATGCTGTGTTTCTGCTATCGCTCCCATATCCAGCCTAGCATCATACACAACACTTTCTTCATTTAACTTAATTGTTATCTTATCATCTATCATATTTTTACCTTTCTGGAATTTGTATTTTTTTGAACCACTTATCTAAAATTTCTTTTTCTCCATTTTTTGTGTCCATCGAAAAAAAGGTTAATTTAAATTTTTTGTCAACAAACACATTAAAATTTAATTCTCTTTTACTACTACTTCTTTTTGCTGTATCTGTTTCAGCTAAAATACTATCTATATCAAAAATAACATTATATATACAGTAATAAATAATTGCTCCATCACGTCTTTTTCTTGTAAATAACAATCTTAAATTGTTTGGTTTTATACTATCTTCAACAACTATTCCATTTTTATATCTTTTAAAATTCCATATTAATTCTTCTTCATCTGCTGTTAATCCCAATAAATTCAGTTTCCCTGTGCCAGTTACTTTACCATAAAAAATTATGTTTTCATTTCCACCACATTTCATAATTTTGTAAGATTGTTTTAATTCTATACTTACAGAAATGCCACCTAATATTCTTTTAGGAACAGAATTTTCATCTATTTCACATAAATGTATGTTATCAAAACCATGTATAATTTTTTCTTTATAATTCATTTCTTCACCTTTAATTAAATATGGAGGGTTTATAAGCCCTCCATATTATTTTTATGATTCTGGAGTATTCTCCACTGTTTTTTTTGGAACTTGAACTGTTTTATACCAGTTTTCAATCATTTCTTGACTTACATTTTCATCTTTTGTATCTACTGTGTAATAAAAATAGTTTTTACCATCAACACTTGCTATAGCTGGTAATGAAGTAAAGTCTAATTCAACAATCTCCTTTTCTTTCTTTTCTTCTATCGTAGTAGCATTAATTCCGGTTGGTTTAAATTGTGTATTATATATTACATTTAAAATTTTCCCACCGTCTCTTTTTTGTTGTTCGAATAGAATCGCTAAGTTGGGCATTTGCATATTAGTAGACAGCCCCCATCCTCCAGACATATTATCTCCACCGAAAATTAATGCTTTTTCATCCATTAACAATCCCAAAGTTGACATTTTTCCAGAACCATTTGAAACATTCATATCGTTATCAACAGCCATATCGTCCGCATAAGTTATATCCTCATTTACCTCATATGTTGATTCGACTTTTTTTCCACCTAATATGGGAATTGGAACAGCAAAAGTTCCATCGTCGTTTACTTTTGCGACATGTATGTTTTTAAGACCAGATATTATTTTACTTTTATAATTTTTTTCTGCTTTTGGCATATTCTATTACCTTCTTCCTTTTTTATTTTTGCATAAAAAATGTGTCCAATTTGGACACCTCAACAATTTTATTATTATTCATCTTTTTCATATAAGAAGTCGAATGTTTTACCATAAAACTCGCCTTCTTTTCTATCTACTACTGATTTAAGATAAAAATCATTTTCTTTCATTTTATTTTTTATATCTTCATATAAATCAATATCACTAGGATTTTTGTACCAAAAAGATAATTGTATATTATATGTAGTAGCTATATAATCATCATCATACAAATTTTGTTCAAGTCTATTTTCATTGTAAATAGAAAAAATAACATACTTATCTTTCTTGCAATTGGCTTCCAAATAATAACAATTTATATTTAAGCTTTTCATTATTTTATGGATTAATTCATTTATCATTTTTTACTCCACATTTAACCTTTTAATGATTCTTTAAGTATTTCTTTTATTTTTGTACTTGCTTCTCCTATTTTCATTTTCCAAGCTTTTTGTATCCATCCATTTCCTGCCATCTTTTCAGTGCCATAATTTTGATAATACCCATATGTAGCTGACCTGTCTTTATTATGTGCTATTCCTATATCTACTTTTTTATCAGCTCCAGAACCTCTTTTATCAAAAACGCCTAGGGATTGCAACAGATTTCCTGTTAAAATAGGTACAGTCTCTTTCTGACCATTTAGAAGCACCTCTGAACCTCCATCTAATGCTTTGTCCACTACTTCATTACTTACTTTTTTCTCTAAATTTTCTAATTTCTGTTGTAATGTTGAAAAACCGTTTCATTCCATACTCATTTTATTCACATCCTACTAAGATACAAGTTTACATTTAAAGTCAACAAACGTATGTTTATTTTCAAAATCAGAAATATAAATTATATCATAATTTTTATTTTTATATTTAATTCTATATTTTTTAGTACTTTCTGCATCTTCTATTATCAATTTTACTTTTTCTGAATATCTTATAGTAAAAGTTACTATATTTTCGCTAGATGTAGCTTTTGCAGATATATATTCTTTACCACTTATAGCTTTAAAATCTGACCAACAGTTGTAATATACTTGCCAATCTTCAAGCGGGAATCCCATTTCATCTGTATCATTCTCAGAAATTTTTTCTATAGTTATTCTACAATCTAACATTTTCTTCTACTCTCTTTTCTAATTGCAATTGATTTATTATAGGGGTTATACCATATACAATTTCTGAATTTTTATTACTTACTATACCTTTATTATCATAAAAATGTAAAACTAGTTTCTTTATAGCTAAAAAATATAATTTATTTTCATAATCTTTTCTAACTCCTGCATTTTTCAAATATTCTTCGCAAGCTTCTTTCAGTTCTCTTATTTCCTGTTCTGAACAATCATCTAGCCTACAATATAATTTTATAGAATCTAGTATTTCACTTTCTTCCAACATGCCCACCTACTTTACTTCTTGTGTTTTTTTCATGCTTCTAGCTTTTAACATCTTAGTAATTTCTAGCTGACCTTCTCCTTCTGGAAGGTCTGGTCTAGGGTGTATTGCTTTTTACTGTCGCTAGTCTAAAAGCAGATTTCATTTTAATTTTATGGTCTAAATATGCAGTTAAAACAAAGCTTTCTATACCAGTTTTAACATTTTTATCTCTATCATAATACATTTCTAAATCATAATTGAAATGAGAATACCTAAAATCTCCTACTACTGGTATTGTAGCTAAATCACAAAAAATTACTGGCGCTCCTAATACTAATTCTGGTTGAGTTGTATACAAGCTTGAGTTTCCATTAGCTAAATTCTTGATTATTTTAAAATAATCAATTTTTCTCATAACAATACTAGCATTTTCTGAATAATCGTCTTCTAAATCTGCAAGACAACTTATTATTGACTCGAACATTGTGTCTTCCTCTATTGCTTTTATTAGAAATGGGTTTCCACTTTCTGTTGATTTTTTATAAAAAGAGGCTTCTGTTGGATTACTTATTTCAAAAGCCACCTTTTTTTCTTTTTTAGCTAAACCACTTTGTAATCCTGCATCCACAACTTGAACTAAATTTGTTTCTGTGCCTTTTAGAATTGTTTCTGTTATATCGCAAAAAACTTTAAATTTATTTCTACTAAAAGATACATTCGCTCCATCTGCTTTTAATTCTTTCGCTGATGCTGTATCTGAATCTAAGTAATCATCATCATCTAAAGAGAATGTAATTTTGGGTATTTCTAAATTAGTTATATTTGTCATTGTTGAAATTCCTCGCAATGGATTTTTTGCCAGTGGTTCATATAACAATTCATTTGTCATTGTAACAGGGAGCATTTTATTGCCTCCTCCAAGTGCTTCTCCATCCCCAAGTACATTTTTTATCTCTTTTGTTACTTCTTTGCCAGCCATTACATTTCTTATCAACTCTGCCTTTGCTTTTATTTTCTTGTCTTTTTCATTGTTACCAAAATTTTTATTTTTATTTTGAGCAGCAATTTTTTGAGCTTCTTTTTCATCCATTTCTTTTATTTTATTTTTTATACCTTCAAATCTTTCTTCCAAATCTCTTACTGTAGTTTCTTGTTCCTTTCTTTCTTGTGCTGTTGTTTTTACATCCACATACATATTTGTTAATTTGTCACTTTCAGTTTTTAATTGTGCTTTTACCCCTTCTTCCATCTGTTGTAACTTAAATCTATTCATTTCCATTATAAAATCACTCCTTATTTTGTTTTATTTTTTATTCTTTCTATTAATAATTTAGTTTCTTTACTCATGACTGGTAACATTGAATTATTATTAATCTCATTTATTTGATTCGGTATATTTCTGTACTTATTAAAATAGTCAGAAGAACATGCGACTGTATTTACAGTTCCTTCTAATTCTATTTCAAAATATCTAGCTGCTTCTTCTCCAGTTAACCAAGTTTCATTATTTATTAAATCATTTATTTCTTCTTCTTTGATATTTGATTTTGCTTTTGTCATATATACATTTAAAATTGATTTCTGACATGTGTCTAGTACCTCAATTTCTTTTTTAAAATCATCTGCATTGCCTCCACACCAACTTAAAGGTTTATGTATCATTAACAATGCATTTTCTGGCATAACAATACGATTACCAGCCATGGCAATTACACTCGCTATACTTGCTGCTAATCCATCTATATATGTAGTTATATTCGCATTGTATCTTTTTAATTGATTATATATAGCAAGTCCAGCGAACGCAGACCCACCACCAGAATTTAAATGTACATTTATGTTTTGTATTCCTTCTAACTCTTTCAAAAACTTACTAATATCGCTAGGACATTTATCATCCTCATAATATTCGCTTATCCAACTTTCAGAAACAATATCTCCATAAAAAAACAACTCTGCACTATTTTCATCTTGATTTTTTATTTCTATACTTCCAACATTCTTTAAATCATTAGATTGTAAATCTTTATTTTTTAATTCTAATATTTTATTTTTCATTTAATCACCTCCCCTCAAGTTATTTTTATTAGACAATAGTAAATGTAAATCTTTAATTTTTATTAAATCTCTACTTACCATCAAATCATCACCACCTTGTTTTGGAGGTCTATCTTCTAGTTCTCGTATTTCGTTAGGTGTTAATCCTCCACACCTAACCATTTTTTGGTAAAATTCGCCACGAGTTTTCATATCTGCTCTAGCAAATCCGCTTAAATTGAATTTGATTTCATATCTATTTCTATCAATAGTAGTTAAGCATTTTTTATTAAATTCTTGTTCATACATTCGTATAATTGGTAATATTGTATCAACTAAGTACTCTAAGTCTGCCTGTTCAGAACTTGAATATGTTTGTTTCCCAGCATATAACTTGTGTGCTGGCATGGTAAAAACTCTTGCCACCCTACTTACAGTTATTTCTTCAACTTCAAAAATTTTAGGGTCGATAAAAGATTTATTTTTTAACTCTTCAAGTGATTTTCCATTGTCTAAATATATAATTCCTTTGTCCATATAATTTTTAATCATTTCATGATATTCAGTTAATTTTTCTTTACTTAAATTACCAGAGATTTTAAAAGCATATTTAGCATCTATATTATTAGAAAGTTGTGCTAAACTTAATTCTTTTACTTCTCTATCATAATTCAAAGTGTTTTTTAAGACACTAATTGGACTTATTCCATGTTCTGAACCTTCTTTTATATGATTAACAGATATTATATGACTACTATGAAAATAGTTATCTCCATCTTTTGTCGATATTCTATACCATAATTCTTTTGTGTCTGTATCAAGAATAGGTGTTACAAAATCAGAATCTAATACCCAAATATCAGTTATGTTATCGTAATAATCATATTCTTTGATTGCATAAGCACTGCCTTTTGTATTTCTTATCACTTCCATTAATCTTATAAATTCAAACATAGTATCATTTTTGTTAAATCCATCTCTAAGCATACCAGCAATATAATGTTCGCTTGGTTTAACTTTTTCATAGCCATTTCTAAGACTAATCGGAACACTAGCAATTGAATTAGCTAACATTGTAATTGCTGCAAAGATAGTTTCATTACTTGCCAAAGTGTCATTGCAAAATGAAAATGGGCTGCTTTTATTTTTTTGTCCTATTTTTACACTTGGTGTTCCGAATCTTAGATTCCTTAACCAGTTCATTATTCCCACTTTTTCTTATTCTCCTTTAATTAATCTGGTACATATGCAATGTCCGCATTTTGTTTTACATCTTCAAAGTACATTTTCCAACCATCAACAACTGAATCTATTGGGTCTATTCTATTTTCTTGTTCTAATTTATCAACTTTTATTTCTCCAAAACTGTTTTTTGTTGTAGTTGCATTTATAGCACTCCATTTAAATAATTTATTTTTTCTATTATATAAAACTTGACCTGCTTTCATAGATAGTTTAAAGTCTACTGTTGCATCATTTAGTGACCTAGCACTTTGCGGTACATCTATCAAATCGCAACCTAGAAAATCTAAGTCTGATATAAAAGCACTTGCGTTGTGGTTATCATATGCACATTTTATTACATTTATTTCATAGTCTGTTAATATATCTTCTAAATGTTTTATTATAAATTTATAGTCTGTTTTAATAGCAAAAGCTCCTGTAGTTAGCGTTAAAAGCCCTTCATTAACCCACATTCGGTACGGTGCTTCATCTGTTTGTTCATGTTCGATAATTCTTAGTTCTGGCATAAATGAATGACTATAAATATAAACTTTTCCATCTTCAATAGGGAATATTAATGCTATAGAAGTTAAATCTCCACCACTTGACAAATCTATACCTAAATAACATTCTTTACCTCTCATATCTTCAAGAGTTAAGTCACATGCACATATTTCAAGCCATTTAGCATCAAGATATTTTCCATCTTTATATGTAACCCAAATATTTAACCACTTTGTCATGAAGTCCATGAGTTCGCTTCCACCTTTTTCTTTAGCATCTATTGCGACTTCACTCATTTTTGCAACTTCATACATGTTTATACTATCATCTTCATTTAAAAGTAATAATGGATTTGACTTTACCCAATTATGGTAATCCCATATATCATCCTCTTTGTCCATCTCAGCAATATATATAAATAAACTTTCTTTAGTTATAGCTCCAGATAATATTTTTTTACAAAAAGTATAATGTTCATAACAATAGCTGTTCAAATCAAAACCTGCTGTAGTTATAGCTAATATCAGAGCATTGTTGACTCTTCTTTGACCACCTAGAAGTAATTTATATACTTGATTAGTTTTATGTGCATGCAATTCATCTGGTATTGCTAATATCGAACGAAATCCATCCAAACTTTTTGTATCTCTTCCAATCGGTTTTATTGTTGTACCTGTCATTCCTGCAATTATTTCATAATCAGAACGTTTTATTTTATACATTTCTTTTAAATCTTCGTCTGCCAATATAAACTTTTCTATTTCTTCCCAAACAATTCTAGCTTGCTCTTTTTTGGTAGCTGCACAAATAATTTTCCCTTTTATATATGTAGAAAAATTACTTGTTTTTATACTTTTAGCTCCAGATAAAAAAGACTTTCCATTTTGTCTAGCAAGCTGGACATATGCTTCTCTAAATCTTACATATCCAGTTCTTTTTTCAATCCAACCTTCTAAACTGCCTAAAATAAAATCTTGAAATCCTCGTGTTTTTAAAGTTTGTACTTCATCGCCCTCTAAAATAGTAAGTTCATTGTAAAGGTCAAGTGCCTCTTCTGATGCTTCAACATCCCATTTATATTTAAACTCTTTTGTTTTACTTCTTTTTAAATCTTCTAAATGTCTTTTACATGCTAAAATAACACTTTCACCAGCTATTATTTTTTTAGCAACTACTTTTTTTGCATATTCTGTTACTCTATCCTTTTTTCTTTTTGACATTATGTTCCTACTTTTATGAATTTAGCAAATTTATTTTCCTTTGAATTTTCATTTTCTGGAACAACTAACTTTAATCTATCTGTAGTCGCTAAACCTAGTTTAGTAGAACATTTTAATATCAATTCAGCATATTTAAATTTCGCAGTTGCATAAGGACTTATTTTTTCTGTATCTTTTCCAGAAACAGTATGACCTGTTTTTTCTATATACTCTTTCAATTTAATATAATTACTATATGCATCACTGTACATCAAAACGATTGGTAGGTCTAAGTTATCCCATAAATCAATTTTTCCAGCTTCTTCTACTACTCTTGAAAACTCTTTATATGCTAAAATATCACTATTTAAATGTTCTGGGACTGTTACTAAATCATCTCTATCAAGTTTTATTTGTTTTTCTACATTTTGCCGAGTCTGTTTTTCTTTTTTAGTTAAATGTTTTTTAGTTGTAGATGTCATTTGTTTTTTTCTTCCCATTTTTACACCTCCAATCTTTTTAAATTTGTGCAAAAAAATAATAGCTATCAGCTATTTTCTAAAAATGATTTATTTTCTTGCAAGACATCCTGCATATTTTTTTACAAAAAAATCTTAAAAAGGGAAAATCTCCGTATATATATACCCCTGCTCGCTGTTTGAATCCCCTTTTCTTTTTTTCATAGGTAGGGGGGATAGTCTTATTCATTATATATTTTATGAAGTCTCAATATCTCTTTTAATTTCGCTTGAGTTTCTTTCTTTGTTATCTCATTTCTATCATATAATGCATGTATTTTTTTATGTGTTTTAGATGACAAAGGTACAAGATTATTTTCTTTTAATGAAAGCTCCTCAGCTTCTGACAACTCAATTATATGATGTACTGTATTTGCTGTAGTTATTTTTTTATTAATATAATAATCCCATAAATCCAAATACACATTTTTTTCTAATATATATTCTCTTGTTTCTCTCCATTCTTTTGCATTGTAAAATTTATCTCTTTCTTTATTTCTATTTTTAGAATTATATACTTTATTGCTCTGTTTTCTGCTTTTAATATATTTTTTAGCACACTCACTACATGCCTTTTCACTATAATCTATTGTTTTACCACACTTGCATATTTTTTTTAGTTTCATATACTTCACTTGGCTCTTCTCTTAATAATTCTTCCATATGTTTTTCTATGTCTTTCATTTCACAGTCTGTATTAAGATATTTATTACACACTTCTTTTAATGTATTTACATATGCAATCATTTCAGTAAAAACTCTTTCTCTTTCAGACTTTGTTGTTCTATCTGTAAATCCACTCTGTTCTTCATAAATAAGTTCTTTATATAATTCTTTCAGTTCTTTTAATGTTTCATCTTCATAATATATAATATATTTTTCTTTGCACTTTCTACATATAAAATATTTTATTTCTATATCTCCAATAGTTTCTGTTCTTACATCTTTATAAGCTACTTTAAATTTATTATTACATTTATCGCATACTATTCTTCTCATTTGTTTACTCCTCTTCTAGTGCTACTAGATAGTCCAGCTTCTCACAAATAGTTTCAACTACTTTTTCATATCTTTTTACTAACCTTTCTTGTTTCTTAGTTTCTTCTTCTGTCAAACTTTTTATTTCATCTTCTAGCTTCATGTTTTTATCAAATAATTTTGCTAAGTCTCTAAATGTATCTCTCATTTTAATCTTTTCTTCTCTATTATCATCCATATACTTTCACCTCTTATTTATATTAAATCAATTAATTCTTTTATCTTTTTATATACATCCTTATAGTCCATATCTTCATTTATTAATTTATCCAGCTTCATTGTTACAACTCTTTCTAGTGCTTGTATGTCGAATAGTTCCCCTTGATTCAATTCATCTCTCTTAATACCTTTTGGTATACTTAATTTCTTTCTAACTAATTCTGTGAAATGTTTGTAATACATTTCTGGTTTCTTACTGCCCCTTTGCATTGCATAATATACAAACTCTTGTATTTCATCTGTAAAATCTTTTCTAACTTTTTTACCTTCTGTTCTTATATCCAGCCACTCTTGGTCTTTTTCTGTAGCAATATAGTAACCATGTATTCTAATTTGTTTAAGTGTTTTAGAAACCCACTTTGTAAATAATTTTGCTTCTGGTTTATTACTTCTAAAAGAAATATTATATACTGCTTCCTCTGTAATAAAAATTTCCCCTTTATTATTTAAAGCTTTATCAAAATTTCGGATGTGCATTTCATGCATGTCTGAGTTCTTAAACTTCTTCTTATATTCTTTATCAATATTTCTTAATGTAGAGTTAATTTGAATTACTCCTAATTCCTCCCCTACATCCCCAGCATGAAACCAGACGTCATTACCATCTTTAGACCATATCATTCTTACATTCTTCTGGTACATTACCTTTAACATACTACTACCTCCTAAATTATTTATTAATAAATGATGTACTTAAACACCTTTATTTTCGCCCCCTCAACATGATGGGTATTAAATGTTTGTATTAAAAAAGACTCAGAAATTAATCTAAGCCTTCTATATAAAATTAAAAGAACCTAGTCTATTCGCTAGGTTCTTTTAAATACAAATATTTTTATTTAGTTGTTATATATAGTTTTTCCATATTATTATTATAACATTTTCTTTTCCCACTGATTTCCCTTTTATATATCAGAAGGACAATTCTACACTTTATATATTATCATTTTGTAATTGTTTTGTATATGAACACTTTTTGACATTTCATTTCCAATATTCTCATATTTTTATTATGAGATTTAATTCACTGGACATATTGAATTGACTTAAGTATGGCTATTTTTTAATTAGCTATCATAACATGTATCTTTATCAAAACATGACATTTATATACTATATTAGAACTTCTTTATACCATCTATGCCAAAGAAAAATACAGATAATTTTTCACAGGCTAAATTTATATCTCTATATACTGTTCTATTGTCTATATTTTCAGAATCAGCTATTTCCTTTATGCTCCATTTTTTTTCATCTATAAATCTTTTATATGTTATTCTATACTTTCTTTCTTCTAATTCTCCACATTGTTTACTATAAGCTTCGTAAATATTTATCATAGTATTTATATGAGATATTATTATATTTGTACGTGATACACTATTACTTATACTTTCCACGAATAAATTTTCTGTTATTTTAGAATCTGTTAATTCTTCTAATATTTCAATAGCATTTTCATTTATATTTGATACTTTAAAAATAGAATTATTAACATGTCTTTTAAAATTCTTATAATGTTTCAGTAACAACTTTGTATTCCTAAGTTTTCTATCATATGAATATTTAACCTCTTCTTTTCTTCTATTCTCGTATGTAGCTATAGCCTTCTCTGCTGCTATATTTATTACTTTTTCAATTAATGTATCAATATTTATCTTTTCATTCCCTTCTCCTATTTCCTTCAACATGTTTTAACTTCCTTTCTACTTTTGTTCTCTGATTAATGTAATAGCTGTTATCAATCTAATATTATATATAGTTTTCTTTGTATTTTGTAAATACCATTCTATATAATTTTTGTTTTCTTTATAAACATCATATACAGTTCTATCTTTGTATTTGCCACTTTTAAAAACAATTCTTTTTGCATCATCTATACTTATATCTCTAAAATAAGCCAATAAATTTTTTGATATGTGAGGATAGAAGTTATCTAATAAATATTTTATACAATTATAGCTTTTAGTTCTTTCTGATGTTATATTGTAATTTAGCTGGTTAACACCAATACTTGAAAAATCAAACTCACTACTATCTAAATTTCCTGCGTAATATGCAATACAATGTTCTAAATCAGTTTGCATTACATCATATATATTCTCACCTTCATATTTTGAATAACTTGAAAACTTTATAGTTTTAGCTTTATCTAGAGTATCAACCTTTTCTTCTTCTAAAATTTTAAGATATCTTTTCTCTTTAATATCCAAAATTAATTTATTTAAATATTCAAAGTTATTTAAGTATTTTTCAGCCCAAATTTCAGCTTTTTCAAACCCTGTTTCAAAAGATTCAACTTCTTCTTTTAGAATAATCTCTTTTAAATACTCAATATATAAATAATAATTTTCATTAAGTTCTTTCTGCCCATTATCTAAGAATTTAACAAATACATCTTCTTTTTTCACTCTAAAAGTAACTTTATTTTTAGTTACTTTGTAGTGAGTACTACTATCTCTTATTCCTACTCTATTATGATAATTTACACCTGCTGAATCTAATTTTTCATATTCGGGTATTTTTGTAGGTTTAAAATTAAGTTCCATTTACATAAATCTCCTTCGATTCATTCTACTTGTACATAGCTCCACTTTTTTTATTTCTAAGTTCTATTCTTCCTACTATCTCAAAACCTGCTATCTTAGCCATTTTTTTAATTAATTCAATCAATACATTCACTTCTTGTTTCTCTTTGTCAATTTTTTTTATAGCTTCATATGCTGTGCTATCTAAGTATCCACTTTTATTATGTCTTATATCTACTTTTCCATTTCTTGTGCTTCCATCTTTAACCACTTTATGCATATATCAACACACCCTTTTCCGTTTTTATCATTACATTCCATCGCAAAATCACAAAATGTTCCAGTTACATTACATTGTGAACAAATAAATTCTGCGAATTTTCTAATCTTCATATCTTTTAATATTTCAAAAATTGTTTTGAAAACTTTTCCTTCTTCTTTTTTATCTTCTATCGTTGCGACTGGAAAACTAATTATATTTTCAGTTTCTTCATTTTCTTCAACTTCATTTTCATCCTCTTCAATTTCATAAATTGTCAATTCATTTATTTCACTTTTTTCATCTTTGTTTTTTTCTGTAACATCCTTAATACTTAAACTTCCTTTGTCTTTGTATTCTTCAAATAAACTTTGTTGTTCAGCTTCTTCCAGCCTTGATAATTCATAAGCTGTTGATATATTTATCTCATTTCCTTTGAACTCTTCTTTAAATTCTGGAGTAAGATTTTTAGAAATACTTTCTAATCTAGCCACCTTGGATGATGATATTTTAATCATTTCAGCTATCAAATCTCTTGTTCTGCCAGTTTTTCCATAACCTTCTTCTCTTAATCCTTCTAATACTTCTTTTGTATCTTCCAATTCTTTCATCTTAGCATATTCTGAATACCCTCTTATCGTTGAATTTGTTGTGATTAGCAATAATCTATCTAATAATCTATCTACTTTAGTTATTTTTGATTTTTCTTTTTCTACTATACAAGGTACTAACTCAAATTCTTTTTTACCTTCATCAACTAAAAGATGTGATACTAATAATCTTCTATGTCCTGCTAAAACTTCATATTTATTATCTTTATCTTTTTTAACTACTAAGTTTTGTTTTATACCAAACATTTCCACTGAATTTTTAAGTTCTTGAGTTTTTTTATCTTCGACTGGATAAAAATTGTGTCTAGATGATTCCAAATCATAAATACTTATAAGTTTTATCTTAAAATCATTTTTACTAATTTCATCATTTTCATTTTTTTCTTGACTTTTTTTATTTTCTAAAGCTTCAAATATATTGAAATCACTCATTTTTATCAATCCTTTCTATGTGTCCAAATTGGACACATTTTTTATTCTATATTTAAATACTCTTTTACTAATTTTTTATAATCTATTGTCGCACCACATCTTGGATTATATTCTCTTAATGTTTTTTGATAAAATGTACTTTCAGATATACTTTTATTGAGTCTTATAACAACTTCAAATATTTTACATATTCCTTTTAGCAAATTCATGAACTGGTTATTTACAGCATTGTTTTGATAATGAGTTACTATACACCCTTTAAATTTTAATTTTTCATTTATATGTTTAGCATTTTCTATTTGTTCTAATAATTCTTTTATTGCCTTAAAAGAAAAATTATCTGCTCTTACAGTTATCATTACTTCATCAGATGCAACCAAAGAATTAATTGTTATTATGTCTGTGCTTGGTGCATTGTCGATTATACAAAAGTCATATTCATTTTTAACTTTTTCTAGCAATCTCTTTAATATACTAAATTTATCTTTTTCACTATCGAATAACATTCTATCAGCTTGATATAAATACATATTACTAGTTATAATATCTATATTTTTATTTTTAGTCTTACATATGTATTCATGTATGTTTGCATTATCTTCAAGCAACATTTCTGCTGTACCTTTTCCTTTTTCCTCAAATTTTGAGAAGTATTGTGATAAATTACCTTGTTTATCTGCATCAATTAACAACACCTTTTTCTTATGTACTACAGATAAAATATCTGCCATATTTGCACTTGTTATTGTTTTACCTGTGCCACCTTTAAAACTTAAAATAGATATGATTTTCATAACTTTACCTCCATTGTTTATATTTAATTTTCTTTTATTGTTACTGGCATCAAATAACCTAAGATGTGACCCTTCATAGAAATTTTTGCTGGAGACTTTGAGTCTATCGCTTCAACTTTATCAAATTTATCAAATACCTTTACGAATGTTTCATTTAAATAAATTTCAAAATCTGCACATATATATTTATGATATACAATGCCATGAACTGGTATATAATATTTTAAAACAACTTCTTGGTACCCAGTTTCTTTTATATCTCCAACTATTTTTTTAGCTTTTTCACTGTTAAACAAGAACATTTTAGGATTTAATAACATTTCCTTCTTATCAATTATGAATATACAAATCCCATCGGTTAAATAATATTTATCTCCTTTTTCAATTAACATTCTTTGTCTACTTTTCTTAATACAGTCTATAAAATGATTTATAACTTTCTTTTGCATTTACTCAGCTCCCCATTATTTTTTTTAGAAGCTTATTATATTCCTCTTCCTGTATAACTCCATTTACTTCTACTTTTTCTAAGTACTGTATAGCTTTTATTGTTGCTTCTAAATCTTCAACATTGTATAGTTCTACTATTTTACTTGCAAGCTGTATTATTTTATCTTTATTAGCTAATAACATAATAATCAACCTTTTTTATTCTAAGAAACTTTTTAATTCTAGTTCCTCGATAATTTTTTCTATTTTTTTCTTTATTCTAAACCTCTTCGTTCTTGCTTTTATAGCTTCAAGTCTAGTTATTTTACTATTTAGCATCTTTTTAAATTTTAATTCTATTTCTTTGACTTTATTGTTAAAAGTTTCTATTGTTTTTTTCAAAATCTCATTTTCTTCTTTTAATCTTTCTATTTCTTTTCTTAAAATTCCAGCTCCAGCTTCCATCCCTTTTTTTATATTTTTATCATTTTCACATCTAATTTTTAAAGACATCTTTTCTGTATGTAGTGCAGCGTTTTTATTTTCTAGGTCTGAAATTATTTTTTCTTTCTTTGAACATTTATCTTTTAATTCTTCTATTCTCCTAATAGCCACTTCATATTCTGCTTTTATTTCATCAAAATCTTTTTTAGTATATAAGTTTAAAAACATATTATCCCCCACCTTTTTAAATGCAATCTGTTTTATTTTCAATTTGTTTTCTTAATAAATTATAATTTTCTTTTAATATTTTTTTATCTTTAGTTACATAGTCTAAAAACAATACAGCTCCATTAAAAAATTCTATTTCAAATCTTTTTATATCTTCTTGTTTTACATATTGTCTACCAAAACAATTTTTCATATTTTTCCATACAAGAAAAGGTATGGAGTAAAATCTATCTTGTATACCTATACAAACCCCTGTTATCGCTCCCATGTGGTAATATCTGTCTAATGTTTCTAATTGTGTATTGGTTAAAACACTTCTTTTTATATTATCTTTAAGCGTGTATTTAGCTTCAAAGCATATACACATACCAGTCTTTAAAGCACCTTTAAAATCTGGCTGTGCATTAGCTATAAATCTACCTGTAAATTTTCCCATTCTATCTTTGTTAAGCACCTTGAAAGGTTCTGGTGTTTTATCTATTTCAGCTCTCTTATCGTTTCTATAAATTATACAAGCTGAATTTATGTAATTTTCAAAGTGCTGACCTTGTGCATTAGCAACCTTGTTTCTATATCTTTGTTGTAGTTTTTTATCATCCATATTTTATTTTCCTTTCTTATTATCTACTTATCTACACAGAATTTTATATTATAAATTATCGCTTAATTATTAATTAAACTAGATTACTTTATCTTTTTTTTAATTTCTTGGTATCTTAATAGCTTCTATTTTTTCACTGCAATCTTGAATTACTTTTTCTAGCATATTTATAACTTCTTTTTTTATATAATTTCTTGTTTCTTCGCTAACACTAAATTCTAAATTTTCATCCCAGCCAAAATCAAAGCTTATCATTCTAAAATTTGAAACATCATTACTTTCAATAATTTCTTTTATTTCTTTTGCTTCTTCTTTTGTACTAATTAACTCTTTGTATCTACGATATATTTCTTCTATTTTTTCAAATTCTTCATTAGTCATTTTTATCACCTTCTCTTTATTTTTATTTAACATTTATCTTTAAAAATTATAAAACTTTCTCCTATTGTAGTTGTTATTACTTCAAATTCCTTATTAGCTCCACATTTACTCTCTAATACACTTGTATCAATACCTTCCAAAAAACAATCTTTCATATTAATAAGCATATTATTTTTTATAATATAATCTATATTGTCATATATAGTTGACTCTTTTGTTCGTTTAAATATTTTTCCTTTGAAATCTGTTTCTTTTTCTAACTCTTTTTGCAGAGCTTTTTTAGTTAATATAACATCTCTTGAAAACTCCCCCAAATTTTCATCGAGATTATAAAGTTCTATATGATATTCACCATCTTCTTTGGCAAAATAAAAATTAAGTTCTCCCTCTGCTGCGAGTTCTTTGTAAGCTTCTAATTCTTTTTTTAGCATTTGTATTTTTTTCTCTTTATTTGAAATTATTTTTAATAATCTTGACAACAATCTTTTATCCTTGTAAATCATTTTTTATCACCCCTTTTTTGCCCCATGCATTTTCTTTTAACCAATCGTTGCAGGCTTCTTCACAATAAAGACTTTCACAATTAAATTTTATACTTTTGCATATATTACAAATCTCTTTAGAATACTTTTTATATGCTTTATTTTCTTTCATAGATATAAATTCTAGCATTTCTTTATTACTCATATTTTTAATAGATTTTTTGAAGCTAACAATTTCAAAATAATTATGAATACACTTTTTATTTAATGTATTAAGTTCTCTCTTAGCTTCTTTTTTAGTTCTATATATTTTTGCTCTATTTATATCCTTTACTATCACAGGGTATAAATCATAATTAAAAGTGTGTTTTTTACCTGTATAATAAGCATTTTTACCTCTTCGTTTACTATAATCTTCTTGGCATAAATCAACCAAAACAAAGCATTTTATTTTTTCTTTATTAGTCATTAATTTTTACTCTCTCCCTATCTGTAAATATCATTATTTGTTCTTTTCCCCATCCACAAATTCCTATTTTTTTATTATTTTCCTCACAGTAGGATTTAACTTCTTTCATACTTATATTTTTTAATCTAAAATCCATGGCAGTTATAAAATTACTCTTTTCTAGTAATTTTTCTATCTTACTTTTTTCTTTAAAGTGACCACACATACACCCATTTTTATTCTCTCTACAAGTATTATTAAATTTACATATTTTACAAATATACTCTCCAGCCTTGGCACATATCGCATCTATTTCTTTATCCATTTTTATTACCTTCTTTCTTTTCTTTTTTTCTCTCATTCTTAAACTTGTTTTTACAGACATAAGAACAATATGTCTTTGAATACAAATTTGTTTCAAATTCTTTCTTGCAACACTTGCATACTCTTAAATACATATAATCACCTCATTTTAATTTAATCTTCGCATTTTTATATATAAGCTAACTCCTGTTATCTCATTAAAACTAGCTTTACACTCTGTAAATATGTAACCTTTATATTGTTTTTCCCAAAATATTCTATTGTCTAAATCATTTCTTACTATATCCATTACTTTTCTTTTACTGTATCGACTATCATTACAAACTTGAAAAGGTTTCTTTAAATTTCGAGAAGAACTCCATCGCTTTTTACCTTTTGGGTCTTTCATCAAATAATTACATAGATTCTGTAATCCATATTCATTAGGTTGAAGCCTGTGTGTATTTATCCATCCAAGTTTTTCACCTTCTTTTCTACCTTTTTGCTTTTTAGACCAAAGGCTTTCTATTATATCCCTATCTAATCCACCGTTTATAATAATGTGGTGATGAACTCTTTTAGTTCCATCTTTCTTTTCTCCAAATTCTGTTATAAGCATATATTTTACTGGTTCAAGCCCTTCTTTCTTTCTTTTATAATCAATCCTTCTTATATAGTTTCTAACCTCTTTTTCAGCTTCTTCTAATGTTTCTGGAAGATATTCTGGTGCATATGTAGAATGTATAACTAAGTCTTTATTATTAAAATTTGTATTAACTGATTGTGTAAAATACCTTTTAGCATTTTTATCATTCAAATTCTTTTGCTTTGGTTTAGATATGTATTCTCTTTTGCCTCTCTTACCTTTTGTTTGTACATCTGTTCTTGGTATTATATCTACCTCTAAATAGTCATTACAATATATCTTTTTCTCTCTTATAAAACTCTTCATATAGCAGTACCTCTTTAGTCTTTTATTAGCATCTATATATTAGTATCTAGTGTTATATATTTGTATAGATACTTTTATATATCGTTATAATGTTAATACCTATTACAAGCTCGTTAATCGCTTCATTTTAGCGTATTTATTGAACTCTGTTGTCTTATCTGCTATAATAAAAAATAGATATGATTTTATAGCTTTGACAACAAAGTTATTTTGTGAAGTGTCTTATAATTCGTAGTTATAAGACACTTTTTGTTTACATAATTTTCAAATTTCAATTTAAATTACTTCCTTTTCTAACTTTTCCATTTCTTCTTTTGTCTTTTCTCTGTGTGTGATTTTATATTCTATTTCTTGATTGAACAATCGTTCTATCATCATTTCTTTAGCTCTTGCATATCCTTTACAAAACAAACCCATGTCCATTTTGTTTTCAAATGTTACCTTGCATGCCTTTGCCATATGTATTCCCCCAATCTTACCTATTTTTATTTATTGAATAAGAGACTTTTATCATAATATTCAAACTTTCTTTTACAACCTTCTTCAACATCAATTTCTCTTCTAAATTTTAAAATAAGCTTTCCATCATCATTATAGTGAAAATTAATGCTTATTGAATCTTCTGGCACTTCACTTAACATCGTTATCTCATTAGCTCCTATAAGTTCAGCTATTTCTTTTAAATACTGTTTTAAACTCTTATAAGAAATTATTGTATCTAGACAGAATGTTTTATCACTGTTATTAAATTTAAAACTTTTTTTAGTAAAGTTACCTCTATAGTTGTCCTCTTTATTTTCATTCCATTTTATATTTTTTCTTTTTTTATCTTCTTCTAATTCACATTCATAAAAATACTCTTCTTTTGTCAAATCACAAGAAATAACTATAACTAGTTCATCAATCACAACATACTTTTTTTCTATATCAAATAATGAATTATCATGTGAATCCAGTCTATTTGCTACTCTTAAATCTTCAACTTCATAATCTTCATACAATCTAAAACAAAACTCTTCTGCACCTAGAGAGTCATATACCAACTCTCCTTCCGTTTCTTCGTCAGTTGTAATCCAGTAAGATACATTTAGTTTTTCTGTTACTTTTTCAAAGTCTTTACCTTTTAATACAAACAACTTTATCACCCCTCTTAATTATTAAATGTTTGGTGTATCTGGCTCTTTCACAAGATTAGCACCTTGCATTATATAAAACATTTTCACTCTTTGTTCATATGGCATTTTTACAATTTCTCTCATTAAATCATCACTATCAATTTTTTTACTAAGAAATTCATTTGCTGAACTTCCTTTTATTTCAATTAGTTTTTGAGTTTTATTTTCAATGATTTTATTCATATTCGACACCTCTTTCATTTTATATTTTGTTTTGAAACTCTTTTGTTCTGTTTGAGTACATTATATTACACAAACGCAACTTAAGTCAATACATTTTTTTTATTTTGTTTACAAACAGAACTTAATTATGTTATTATATTTTAAATGGAGGTGATTAAATTTGAAAGTAACTAATAAATCAAAAAATTTATTTGAATTAAATGAAAGAGTGAAAAAAATAAGGGAAAAACTCGTTTTAAGTCAAAGTGACTTTGGGGAGTCAATAGGATTAACTAAGTCAAGTATTTCTAATATCGAAAATAACAGTCGTAATGTAACTGAAAAACATATTAAACTAATTTGTAATGAATTAAATGTAAATGAAAAATGGTTAAGACATGGTATTGGAGAAATGTTTATTGAAAATGATGATACAATAATTTCAGAACTATCTAATAAATATAATCTTGATAATTTAGATGTAAAAATACTTGAAAGCTATTTAAAACTTTCTGGAGAACAAAGAAAAGCAATAAAAAAATATGTATACTCACTTGTTGATACAATATTAGAAGATGATGAATTGTATCAAGACTATAGAGGTGAATATATCGAAGAAAATGCCCAGCAATCTGCTGCCAGAAATGGCAATACTGAAAATATAGAAGAAGCAATAAATTTATATGACAATTTAGATAACACTTTAGAAAGGTAACTTAAAAATAAATAATGCATAAATTTTTACGACAAATAGCTTACGAATTCATTTTAAGAGAAGAACTTACGACATTACCCTATTTGTCCTTTTCAGATTATTAGAAATAATAATTTGAAAGTTTATTCCTATGACGAATTTGCAAAACTGATAAGAAAAGATATTGATTTTATTATTGAAAAATATGACAAACAAGGATTTGTATTTTGGAGTAAAAGAGATAATACTTTTGTAATTTGTTACAATACGTATTATCCTTTCTACTCTGTACGATGGACACTTATACATGAACTGGCACACATTTTTCTAGGACATGCAACAAAAACTAATGTTTTAAAACTTCATTCTAAAAGCAACAAATTATTTGAAGTGGAAGCAGAAACTTTTACAAAATATATACTATGCCCTAATGCAGTATTAACAGAATGTAAAATTTTGGAAATTTCTGAAATCATGTACTTTTGTGGCGTGGATAAAAATGTCGCTCTTAAAAAAAGTGTTTCTTTGAAAAAAGGTAGAAATAATACTACCGGTTTAGATAATTTAGTTATAAAACAGTTTAATGTTTTTATTAAAAATTACATGAAATATAGAAAAAAAGGTACTTAGTTAACTAAGTACCTTTTTAATATTCTTTATAAATTTTTCCCATGCTTATATAAATCTTATTTTATATAATACATCATATACATTATGATGCTATAATTTTATTAACATGTTTTTAGGGAGGTTTTTATATTATGACTGAATATATTGTAGTTCTAAACAATTTAAATAATTGGGATTTGAAAGAATTTATAGATGAAAATAATACATATTCAATTTATAGCTCCACAGATAAAGAGATGGTTATTGACTATGCAAAAAGTTTAGCTTCTTCTATGAAACCAAGCCATTTAATTATTAAAGATGAAAACAATATTATAGAAAAAGATGAACTTTTTTTAAATAATAAATGTAGAAAATGTGGTAAACAACTTCCAGAAGATTCTGAGGATGATTTATGTTTGATATGCAAAGATGTACTTAAGATTCAAGCTAAAGAAATCTCTAAATTAGAAGAAAAGAAAAAAGAACTTGAAAAGTTAAAAGTTAATCCAAGCATGGTAATAATCTCAACAACACCCTTTCTTGATGGTTACTCAATAGAAGAATATATTTCTATAGAGGCAGCTGAGGTGGTTATCGGCTCTGGATTCTATGCAGATATAACAGCAAGTCTAACAGATTTTTTTGGTGATAGGTCTTTACCTTACGAAAAAAAATTAACTCAAGCACGAAAACAAGCATTTAACATATTAAAAGAAAAAGCAGTTGCATGTGGAGGAAATGCAGTTGTCGGCATAGATATAGATTATATGGAAATAGGAAGATTATTCTCTGTAATAGTAAATGGAACAGTTGTAAAAGTAATAGAAAATTCTAAATAAGTTATTTAAATAATACAACACGTGTTGACACGTGTTGTATTATTTGTTATAATATAAATATAGAAAGTTAGAGAGGAGGGAATAAGATTGAGAGTAAGAGAGATTTTAAAAATAGCTTTTGAAAATGGTTGGGAGATAAAAAGTCAAAAGGGTACTTCACACATAAAGTTGATACATAGAGAAACAAATAGAACTGCCATAATCCCAAAACATACTGGAGACATAAAAAAAGGAACTCTTCATTCAATTTACAAGCAGTTAGGGCTTAAATAGCCCTAACAGTTTATAAATTTACTCTCTCTAACTTATTTTTATATTTTATAAAGGTGGTGAAAATATGTATAAAAAAGAATATATATTTCCAGCAGTTGTAATAAAACATGATGAAGATGATTATGAAGTTAATTTTTACGACTTTAAAAATATTATAACTTGTGGTGAAAATTTAGAAGAAGCTTTTATTATGGCAGAAGATGCTTTAAAATTAGAACTATTTGATTTATATTCAGATGGTTTAGAAATTCCAAATTCTACGCAATTAAATAATATTAGTACTAAGGAAAATCAAACTGTTATCTTAGTAAAAGTAAATCTTAGAGAAACAATCAAAGATTTTGACAGCAAATCAGTTAACAAAACTGTCACTTTACCTAGCTGGTTAAATAAAGAAGCAGAAAAAAATAAGATTAACTTTTCTCAAACTTTACAAGAAGCTTTGAAAAATAAACTTAATATTAATTAATTTAACCATAGTGCCTAGTGTGTTTAACTAGGCACTAAACACATTTAACAAGGAGTGATTTTATAATGGACAATATAAAACGTGTTGCTCTTTATATAAGAGTGTCAACAGAAGAACAAGCGTTGCATGGTGATAGCATTAGAACTCAAACAGAAGCTTTAGAACAGTATGCAAAAGATAATGCTTTTATTATAATTGATAAATATATTGATGAGGGTTATTCTGCTACTAATTTGAATAGACCTAGTTTACAACGTCTACTTGCAGATATAAAAGAAAATAAAATTGATTTAATTCTATTAACTAAACTAGATAGATTCAGCAGAGGTGTTAAGAATTTCTATAAAATTTTAGATATTTTAGAAAAGCATAAATGTGATTGGAAAACAATATTAGAGGATTATGACTCTTCTACTGCTAGTGGTAGATTACATATAAACATTATGTTATCTGTCGCTGAAAATGAAGCTTCACAAACTAGTGAAAGAATAAAATTTGTTTTCAATAATAAAATTAAACGTGGCGAAGTTCTAAGTGGTAAAACTCCTTTTGGTTATGAAATTAAAAATAAGCAGCTAGTAATTAAAGAAGATGAAGCTAAAATTGTAAGAGAATCTTTTGATACTTATATAAAGTTTTCTGCTCTTACTAAAACTATTCAACATATCAATGATAAATTCAATATGAAACATATGTATAAATGGATGCAGAAAATGTTGAGTAATAAAATTTATATTGGTATATATGAAAGAGAAAATATTTTAATAGAAGATTATTGTGAACCAGTCATAAGCAAGGAGCAATTTTATTTTGTTCAATCTCTTTTAAAAAAGAATAAGCGAGTTTCTAAAAATAAATTTAATATAGATTATATTTTTGCAGGTATGATAATTTGTAGTTGTGGTAGGAAAATGTCTGGTTCATATGACTTGAATCCATATGGAAAACTTTATCTCCACTATAGATGTTCACTTTCTTATGGTGCAAAACTTTGTTCCAATACATCACGCCTAGGAGAAAAAAAAGTTGAAACTTTTCTCTTAGAAAATGTAAAAACAGAATTATATAAAACTATATTAAAGCATGAGTCAAATAATAAAAAAAGCTCTAATAAAAATGATACTGAAAAGCTTAAAAACAAATTAAAGAAACAAATAGATAAGTTGCAAGATTTATATTTTGATGATTTAATCAGCAAAGACAATTACAGATTTAAATACAAGAAATTAAATGATGATTTAATAGAACTTGAAAAGAAAGAAAACGAGGAAAAACTTGTTATTAATGACTTGCAAACAATGAAGAATTTTTTAAAAATTAATTTTGAAGATGATTATGTAAATATGAGTAGTATAGAGAAAAGAGCGTTATGGACATCGCTAATCGATAGAATCGAAGTACAAGAAGATGGTAATTTAGTCATTAAATTTTTATAGTAATTTGTCGTACTAAATTACCCTAACCATGTTGAAGAGTTGTTCCAGCTGTACCAATTGTCATCCCACCAATAGTACTTGCAAGTGTTATTTTCTCCCAAGCTTCTAAATCATCAGAATTATTGTATACATTTACTAAGCTTTCTGATATAAGTTCAATCCCATAGATAGCCTGTACATCTGCAAGAGGATTTCTTCCATTAGAAAGATATGCTTCTATGTTGTGAGCAAGTGCATCAAATCCAACTGATGCAATTATATGTTTTGGCATTGTTACCATAAGTTCTGGGTCAATTATTGAGGCCTTTGCATACATACTATTCTTTTTTATAGATTTTTTATCTTTAGTATCTGAATTTGTAAGCACTGCAAAACAATTCCCTTCGCTACCTGTGCCTGATGTTGTTGGGACTAAAACTATAGGTAGTGCCTCTTCACCTTGTTTAATTCCAAATATGTAATCATTTAAATCTCCTGGATTTTTATAAGAAAAAGCTATACTTTTAGCTGCATCCATTATACTTCCACCACCAAGACCTAAAACACAATCACATCCGGCTTCTTTTATAGCTTCTACTCCTGCATATATAGTAGTTATAAGAGGATTTTGTTCTACTCTATCAAAAACTTCATATTCTACTTTAGCACCTTTTAGTAAATCTATTGTCTTATCAAGTAACCCTGTTTTCTTTGTACTGTTTTTTCCAGTTACAATTAATACTTTTTTACCATATTTGGATACTTCTATACCTACATCATTAATTCTTCCTCTTCCAAATAAAATATTTACTGGTAAATTATAATTAAAATTCATGCTAAAACCTCCTATTTTTCTACTTTAGTAATGACTTTATTTTTTAATAAAAGTATAATTATGTATTGAAACATAATAAGTTATAAAATAATCTTTTACTTAATTATATGTATTATCTTCTTTCATATCAAGTTAACTCTATTTAATCAGATATATTTCTTGTTAAAATACAGTTAGCTACTTAAAACTTGACTAAAAACTATAAAAACAAAAAAGAGTTACCTAAAGACAATTTCAATCGCCTTAAGATAACTCTTCTCATCATTGTATCATACAAATTTTTTTAATTTTATTTCACTATATTTTAACTCTATAGCTCTATTAACATATTCATAAGTTTATTACTTCTTTGTACAAATGAATCTAATTCTCCTGGTTTTAGTTCTTTATTAGAAAGTAAAGCTAAGTCAGCTATTTGATTACATATAAGTGCTACTTTATCTTTCTTTTCTCCATCATCTTTAAGAGAAACTAATTTTTTGATAATTGGGCTGTTTTCATTTATTACAAGAGTCTTTTCTTCCTCAAAACTCATCCCTAAATCCATTCCAGCAAATCTTGACTGCATTTCTGCCATTCTAATAGATTGTTCAGATACTAAAATCATAGCTGGAGTTTCTTCGTTTTTTAATCCTTCTACAGAATAATTTTTCACTCTTTCTCCAACAGCTTCTTTAAATAATCCTTCTATCTTAGCTATCTCTTCTTTATTTTCTTCACTATCTTTATTTTCATTTTTGTCTTTTAATACGTCAGAAAGGTCTGCATCTATCCTGTTGAATTTAACACCATTTTCTTTGTATTCCATAAATGAAATAAAATGAGTGTCTATTGATGAATTTAATACCACAGCATTTAGGTCATATTCTTTAAATAATTTTATATATTGTGATTGTTGCTCTTTATCACTTACATAGAATACTTTATTTTCATGTTTTTCTTTACATTTTTCTAAATAATCTTGAAGTGTTATATACTCATCATCAATAGTTTTAAATAATATACATTCTTTCACTTTTTCATAGAAACTCTCATCTTTTAAGCAACCATATTTAATAAATATTTGTATATCATCCCAGAACTTGTTATATTCTTCCCTTTGATTTTTACAAAGAGATTTTAACTTATCTGCTACTTTTTTAATTATATGTTTAGAAATTTTACTTACATCTCTATCATTTTGTAAGAAGCTTCTTGATACATTTAGTGGTAAATCTGGGCAATCTATTACACCTTTTAATAAAAGTAAAAACTCTGGTATAACTTCTTTTATGTTGTCAGCTACAAAGACCTGATTGTTATATAATTTTACTTTTCCTTCTGTAAGTTCAAATTCATTTTTTAATTTAGGGAAATAAAGTATACCCTTTAAATTGAAAGGATAATCAACATTTAGATGTATCCAAAACAAAGGCTCATCAAATACATTGAATACTTTTCTATAAAACTCTTTATACTCATCATCAGTACAATCCTTTGGAGATTTAAGCCATAAAGGATTAGTATCATTTAATGGTTCAATTACCTTTGCATCTATAACTTCTTCTTCATTTCCATCTTCTTTTTGCTTCTTAGCTTTTTCTTCAGCTTCCTTAGCTTCTCTTTCTAATCTTTCAACATCTTCTAAATATATCTCTACTGGTAGAAAAGAACAGTATTTGTTTATTATTCCTCTTACAGTAAATTCATCTAAAAATTCCTTACTATCATCATCAATAAATAGTGTTATCGTAGTTCCTCTATCATGTCTACTATCTGATTCAGATATTTCATATTCTGTACCACCTTCAGATATCCATCTTACAGGAGTTGCTCCTTCCATATATGAAAGTGTATCTATTTGTACTTTTTTAGACACCATAAATGCAGAATAAAACCCTAATCCAAAATGACCTATTATGTCATTTGACTCTTCCATTTTATCCTTATATTTATTAAAGAAATCTTCTGCACCTGAAAAAGCAACTTGGTTTATGTATTTTTTTATTTCTTCCTCAGTCATACCTATTCCATTGTCAATAAATTTAAGTGTACCCTCACCTTTATTTACAGATACAGTAATTTTATAATCTGATGGATTATTTTCTGATATTTCTCCTAATGATATAAGTCTTTTGTGTTTACTTACTGCATCACATCCATTACTGATAAGCTCTCTTATAAATATGTCCTTATCAGAATATAACCATTTTTTAATTATCGGAAAAATATTTTCTGTATGAATTGAAATACTCCCTTTTTCAAACTCCATTTTTATCCCTCCTCATTTTATAATTACTATTTTAAATTTTTTAAAATAGTATGTCAATATATTATAAATAAATTATTTTAAAATAAAATAGTTTATTTTTCTTATTTATTTTTTTTATTCTTCTTTTAAAATTTCCTTTACCTTTGAATTATTATACATACTATTAGGAACCTTATTAACTAGTTTTTTTAATGTTGATTTAGAACTTTTTAAATCACCTTTATTATAATACATCATACCTAAATTATAATACGATTCATCAAAATAGGCATCTTCTTCTGAGTAATTTTCTACATACATTTTATAATATTCTTCAGCAGTACTATAGTCTTTTAATTTTTCACTAAGAATAGCTACTTGGTAAGTTGCCTCTGATGTGTTACCTTTATTTTCACCAGTATCTACTACCTTTTTATATAACTGTATAGAAGACTTTGTTTTCTTTTCCTTCTTTAAATTATTCGCTTTAGACATCAATTCATCTTCTGTAAATAAATCAGTATTTTTTTCACTTTCATTATCTACAGTATTTTTTTCAGAGTTTACATCTTCTTTTTCTTTGTCATCACTTCTATTATTATTATTTGCATTAGAAGTCTTATCCTTATTTTCTTTATCATTTAAGCTAGAATTTAGTTTTTCTTCATTTTTAACACCAGTATTTTCAGACATCTGATT